>JBEBGT010000266.1:0-5271 GCA_040081365.1 Candidatus Eiseniibacteriota bacterium
GCGGCGATCCGCGCGGTGAACGCGTCGTCGGCCGAGCGCGTGTTCCACAGGAGCGCCAGCCCTCCGCCGGGGGCGAGCACGCGCTGGAACTCGGCCAATGCCTCGGGGGCGCGGAACCAGTGGAACGCCTGCGCGCACAGCACGAGCTGCACGCTCGCGCCCGGCAGCCCGGTGTGCTCGGCCGAGCCGTCGCGCCATTCCACGAGCGGGTGCAGTTCGGTCGCGGCGCGCATCTCGGCATTGGGCTCCACCGCGAGAACGCGCACGCCGCGTGCGGCCAGGGCGCGCGTGGCGATGCCCGTGCCGGCGCCGACGTCGGCCACCACGCACCCGGGGCCCGTGGCGAGTCCCGCGAGCATGTGATCGAACGCCGCCGCGGGGTAGTCGGGCCGGTAGCGCACGTAGTCGCGCACGCGGTCGCTGAACCGGCCGCACGGGTCCATCTCATGCAAGGCGTGCGGTGGCGTCTCGGCGCGGCGATCGGCCGGGTCATCGTGCGACATCATCGTGCGGCATCGTCGGGGCTTCCACGGGACTGGCGCGTGCCCATCACGCACCGAGCCCGAGAACCTAAATGACTTTCGGCGATTCTGAATAGAAAACGTGAGACCTCACCTACGACTCTGGGGTTGCCTGTAGTGAACCCAGAGGCAAGGAGGTCCCACGATGAACGCGAAGTTGAAGTTGCAGCGCCCCGCTCGTCGGCGGATCCAGAAGGTCGATCGGCGCAGTGCCTGTCCCGACCAGCGTATTCGCTTCCCGGTCGTGCTAAAAGTGGCGGCGAGACTGAGCTGTAACGCGGCGGCGCGTGAGCTGGGCTGCGCGCCTTCCACCGCGGTGCGCATCGTAGCGCGATTCCAGTCCGAAGGAGAAGCCGCTTTGCTCGACCGCCGGAACGAGAACGGGCCGCACAAGATCGACGCCGACTTGCGCGCCGGGGTCTGCGAGATCCTCGCCGGTTCGCCGGAGGATCACGGCTTCACCCGGCCGACACGGACGCTCGAGATCCTGCGCGCGTTGGTCGAGGCCGTGCTGCGCGCGTCCCTCTCACTCAGCACTCTGTGGACGCTTCTTCGCACAGTCGGTGCGCGCTGGGGACGGCCCCGACCGATCGTGGCGTGCCCGTGGCGAATGCGGCGCTCAGGCAACTGGCGGCCGCTGCGAGCGACGAGAACGTGGTGGTCTACGTCGACGAGGTCGACATCCACCTGAACCCCAAGATCGGCCCCGACTGGATGCTGCCTGGTACGCAGCGGCTGGTGCTCGCACCCTGCAACAACGAGAAGCGCTACCTGACGGGCGCTTACGAGCCGCTGAACGATCGGCTCGTCTACGTCGAGGACGACCGCAAGGCCAGCTGGATCTTCTTGAACCTTCTGCGGGCGCTGATCGAGACCTACGAATCCGCGAAGTCAATCCACGTGATCCTCGATAACCACATCATCCACAAGAGCCAGGTGACCAAGGCATGGTTGGCCGAGTTCGGCGCCCGGGTTCAGCTCAACTTCCTGCCGCCGTACTGCCCGAACGAGAACCGCATCGAGCGTCTGTGGCTCGATCTCCACGCCAACGTCACGCGCAACCACCGGCAGCGGACCATCGAGGCGCTGCTCGACCGAGTCCACAGTCATCTTGCCGGCCGGTTCGACACCCAGCGACGGGTCCTGCTCGTTGCCTGATGCCGAATCGCCGAAGGTCACTTGGCACATTCCACAAGGGCCGCTCAGCACCGGGCGGCCCCCATTTACTCTTCGGAGGCTACTACTCAGAGTTGCGCGGTCGCCGCGAACTCGAATCCCCTGATCCCGCCGAAATCTGCGAACTCGCCAGAAATGGCGATATCCACATGAGATATTGTGCCGCTGCCGTTTGCCGCCTCACGGTGCGGAGGTTTCGTCGAAACTGGCGAATCGCGCAACATAGAGTGATGACCAGATGCAGCTTCGACCGAGGGCGTATCCACTTGTCCAGCTAACAGTTCCGCGAATAGCAGATAGAGAGGTTGCAAGTGGCACGACTTGCGCGGGCTACGTGAGCGCAGGATCCGCACCGCCCCGTACGGTTAGGCCGTGCGGTACGGGCATCGTCGTGCGATTGACGGGCTCCTCGACATGTCCGCCAGAGCGCCCTGCCCCAAATCACGCTTCCGGACCGGGTTGTCTACTGTCGTCGCCCGAGTCTTGGTCCGCTAGCCTGCTCGGAGGCTAAGATGAGACACCGCATCGGTTGCAACGCGTTGCAGACGGTTGTTGCGCTGTTCTTCACGCTGCTCGCGCGGCCAGGGGAGGCGGCAGAGCATTACACCTTCGTGTCCCAGTGGGGCGGCCTCGGAAGCGCGCCGGGAGCATTCCAGTATCCCTTCGGCCTCGCCGTCGACAACGAGTGCAATGTTTACGTCGCGGACGCGGGCAACAACCGCATTCAGAAGTTCAGCAGCGTTGGGGCGGTGCTCGGCTACTGGGGCACAGCTGGAAGCGGCACCGGTCAGTTTGACTTCCCGCAGGGCATAGCAGTCGATCCCCTAAGTGCAGTCTACGTCACCGATACCAACAACCATCGCATTCAGAAATTCTCCACTTCGGGAACCTTCCTCGGAGGTTGGGGGCAGCATGGTTCCGCAAACGGGTACTTCGATTACCCCACGGGTATCGCTGCCGAGCCCTATGGCTTCGGCTCGATCTATGTTGCCGAACCGCTCGTGCTCTCGGACTCGAGCAACCAACGGGTCCAGCAGTTCACGTTCCTCGGCGGGTTCGTCTCAAAGTGGCCGGGGCTGGTCTCACCGCAGGATGTCGCCGTCGACTTAGCTGGTAACGTCTTCGTGCTCGATGACAACAGGGTGGTGAAGTACACGCATACCGGGAATATTCTCACTCAATGGGGTGCTGAGGGTGCCGGTTCGGGCCAGTTCGACTTGCCCGCAGGACTGTGTGTCGATGGCCTCGGGAACGTCTACGTCGCCGACACTGGCAACCATAGGATCCAAATGTTCACGAACACAGGGGCCTTCGTCACCATGTGGGGGAGTTTCGGGACCGGGCCAGGACAGTTCCGCTTCCCGGCGGACGTTGCCGTGGACGATAGCGGTAGCGTCTACGTGTCGGATCAAGTGAATCATCGGATTCAGAAGTTCAGCCCTAGGAGAGTGCTACTGGTGCATGGTATTTGCGGGGACGCGGAGAGTTGGGACGCGTTCGCGCAGGCGTTGGTGGACAGCGGGTTCAGCGTTGACCGTCTGCAGTATGGCACTGCCGAGAGCAGCCTGCGCCCTGCGGCTTACGTCAACGTGCTCGCTGCGAAGGTGGAAGCGATGGGGACCGGTTCAATCGCAGTCATTGCCCACAGCATGGGGGGACTGATTGCCCGTGAGTACATGCGTAGACAGGCAGCAGCCGGCAAACCAAACAGGATTGCACAGCTTGTCACGTTGGGGACTCCTCATCATGGAAGTGATGAGTTGGACTGGATGCTCACCGCCGGATACTCATTCGACGCGATGTGTGCGGCGCGGTCACCAGGGCAGCCCCCGTGCATTCCGTTCGATCTGATCGTCCGCGTCCTGCCGTGCTTGGGGAGCAATTACTCGCGACCGGCGCTCGTGGACATGCTTCCCGGCTCGTGGTTCTTGAATCGGCTGAACTATGGTGCGGATTCAAGCTCGTATGATTCCGGCGGAGCGCGAGGCTGGAGCACTCATCAGCCCGAAACCGGACTGGCACCCGGCGTCTACTACGCCACTATTGCTGGCACGGGGTCGATCTGCGCGCCATTGCTGCGGAGTGTGGTGTGGCATGGCGGCGCCGAGTATCACCCCAACGATGGCGTCGTGTCCGTTGGTAGTGCGATGCTCAGCAACACGTCCGTGTTTCGGGCACGGGACGTTGATTTGCCTCTCGCTGGCGATGTGGCACACGCTTCCGGCTGGCCACATGAATGTCACATAGCATACTACGCCTCGACACCGCTTGGTCAGAAGATGGCCCGGGTGCTCTCGACGGCACCAACGAGTCCGCCAGTGGACGCTCCCATGCGCGGGGAGCCGATGGCGCCACTCTCCACGTTGGCTGCAGCGGAGGACTCGCTGTGTATTGCGCCCGCCATCGTGGACTCGGTGCTGGCCGGCCAACTTGTCACGCGTACGGTGGCGGTTCCCCCGACGACGCTGCTCACAGTGCTACTGGCTTCGACCGATGCGCATCTGGAACTTGTCGATCCCAACGGCACCACCATCACCGGAGCCGACACCAGTTCAGCGGTGGGGTTGAAGTTCGTGGCAGCGCCGGGGGGCGGACTCGAGGGGTTCACGCTCGCCAATCCGTTGGCTGGAACGTGGACGCTTCGCGTGGATGCCACGGGTTCAAGCGCTCATCAGCAGTACACATGCTTGTTGCGCTATTCCAGTGATGTCTCGGCCCAACTCGCTCCTACAGTTCAGCGGACATTCGATGGCGACTCCATTCGCGTTCTGGGGTCGGCGAGCGACCAGGGAGGCCTCCGCGCGGATGTCTCCTGGGCTTGCCGCGTCATTGGACCGAATGGCTCGTCAGACGTTATCGAATTGCGAGATGACGGCGCTCATGGCGACAACTCAGCGAATGACGGCATCTTTGGGGCGGCGTTCGCGCCCGATGGAGGTGCCGGGAGCTATCGAATCGTTGGATCGGCACTTGTGCCCGGCCGAGGTGAATTCGTGGCTGGGAGTGAGTGCGAGGTTGCCGAGCGTCACGATCTTTCCGTCGAGTCCAGTGGAATCACCCTCTCAAGAAACCTGCCACATCCCGCCGACTCGCTTACAGTCTACGCAAGTGTGCGAAATGCCGCGTCCGTTCCTGCTCTCGGGGTTCCCGTGGAGGTACGCGATCTCACGACTGGTAGGCTCCTTGACCGTGCAACGGTCGATGTTCCCGCAATGGGTACCGTCGTTGTGCAGGCCCCGTGGGTCGTGAGCGCCCCTGACACTCACACGATCGGCGTTCAGATAAGCCCGTTCGTCTTGGACGAGGTGGACTACGCCAACAATGGGGCAAGCAGACTCATAGTGGTGGGTGAGCCGCTGGCCGTCGAACCGCGTCCTCATGCCGTTCCACAAGTGCGGTTCTATCCGCCTCAGCCAAATCCGACCTCTGGGCTCGTGAAGTTCGCCTTCAGTCTTCCGCGTGCCGGATCCGTTACCCTGGGCGTGCTCGATGTGCTTGGACGCCAAGTTCGCAACTGGAACTGGACCGCGTTGGCACCGGGGCCGCATACTATCGCTTGGGATGGTCGCGGATC
>JBEBGT010000671.1:0-1334 GCA_040081365.1 Candidatus Eiseniibacteriota bacterium
GCGGCCCCATGAACCGCTGCGCCCCCAGCGACAGGTACTGGTGCAGCGCGATGGCGCCACGCGAGTGCAGGTGTGGGGTGGGCGCGAGCATCACGGAGAATGCCAGGCACAGGAGGAAGAACGTGCGCGTGAGCCGGTCGCGGCGTTCGCGCCACACCCAACTGCCGAGCAGCAGGAACGTGGCCGCGACCGCGAACAGCACCGAGGTGTAACGGCGCTCGGATTCGGGCTGGCGGACGGGAGCCAGCCACAGCAGGAGGCTCTGCCCGTCGCGTTCGCGCACGACGACCACGGGTTCGCCCGGGGAGACCGCAGCGGACAAGCTGGGGGCGAGCACGTCGTCACGCGCGGCCGGGTCCGGGTTCAGGAGCACATCGCCCGGCCGCACACCGGCCATGGCACCCGGGCCACCGGCGTCGACCGATTCGACGCGGCCGTCGGGCCGCAGCGACAGGCCCATGTAGCCGCGCTGGTGCAGGCTCAACGCCGACGCCAGCAGCACCCACGACGCAGGTAGGAGCAGCCAGCGCAGCGCACGAGCGGGGGTGTGACGATCCATGTGGGTACCCCCAAGGGAGAACGGTGCAGACGTTCCCAGCCCGAGGCCCATTCCGTCAAGCGCGGAATGCAACGTGGACGCCGCGACGGCGCAAGGCTATTCTCGGTCAAGTCACTTGCCAGCCTTGCCGATACGCATATCGATCCGTGCGGCTGGGCGGTCGCCATCCGCGCGGCCGCACTGACCGCCACCCGTGTGGCACACAGTGCCGCCAACCGGACACCGCAGGGTGCCCGGGGTTGAAGCGGAGGCCCGTCCAATCATGCTGGTCCTAACAAGGAAGTTAGGAGAGAACATCCGGATCGGTGATGCGGTGAAGATCACCGTGCTCGAGGTGCGCTCGGGTCAGGTGAAGCTCGGCATCGAAGCGCCGCCCGAGGTGAAGGTGCATCGCGAGGAGATCTACGCGCGCATCCAGGAGGAGAACCGGAAGGCGGCCGCAGCACGGCCCGCCGCCGGTCCCGATCCCGGCAAGAAGTGACGGCTGTCGAGCGGCGGTCTCGTGCCGTCTCGCTGCCCCCCGACGAGGGAACATGAACCCCCGACGCAAGCGCAGCACCCTGAAGCCGCAGAGCCCATCGGGTCCGCGAGGTCCGAAGATCATGCAGCTCGTCCCGGCCCCCAGTGCGGGCGTGGTGCGACTGGCGCGTGTCGCCGAAGCGCGCCGCCGCATCGCCTCGGGCTGGTATGACCGCGCCGAGGTGCGGGACCGCCTCGTTGAAGCGGTGCTCTCGGAGATCCGCGGGCGCTGACGTAAGTCTGCCGATCGCCGGGT
>JBEBGT010000014.1:0-19241 GCA_040081365.1 Candidatus Eiseniibacteriota bacterium
GCTCTGCAGGCCGCGGTAGGGGCTCTCACTAAGGAGCTCGGGCGTGAGGCGCGACACCTTCAGCACCTCCAGCGCCTCGCGCAGCTCATCGCCGCTGGCATAGCGCAGGGTGGGGTCCCGCCGCAGGCAGCGATCGATGACCGCGGCGAGTGGAGCAGGGAGGTCGGGACGGCGGGAGGCCACCGCCGGGGCTGGCTGGCTCAGATGCATCGCCATGACCGCCTGGGCGCTGGCGGCCTCGAACGGCAAGGGGCCGGTGACCGCAAGGACTCCGAGGGCGCGCAGACGGGCGGGAACCCGCTGGCGATCGTCTTCGGCCTCTTCGTGCTCTTTCTCTACGGCCCGGTGATCACGATCTTCGTGCTCAGCTTCCAGGGGCCCGGGGGTGGTCTCACCTTCCCGATGCGCGGCTTGTCGACGCACTGGTATGCCGAACTGTGGAAGGGCCTGGGCGTCGTCGACATCGGCGCCGCCCATGTCGTCGACACCCTCACCCCCATCGCTGCCGCGGTACATCGGGGCGAACACACGGTAGCCCGCTTCGGCGAGCCGATGGAACACCGGCAGGAGCGCCGGCGCGAGATCGCCCGCCACCCAGGAGCCCCGGCAGTACACGACGACCGGAGCCAGGCCGCCGCGGCGCGGGACATACTCGTACCCGACCACGCGCAGGCTGTCGCTCGTGTACTCGAGCTTCCGGAGCACGAAGCGCGTATCGGCGGCCCAGCGGGTGTACTGCTCGCGAGTCGCGACGCGATCGACCTCGCGGCGCAGGCCGCTGCTCAGGCTGTCGTAGACGGGAAGCCGGTAGGCTCGTTCCGTCACCATCGGGTCCGAGGGAGCTGCGGCGATGCCGGCCATGACCGCGGCCGCACCGCACAGCATCCAGCGCGCGATTCGAGAGGAACGGGTCATGGCCGCGCTACGCCCGGCCCCGGCCCGGGGTTGCCTCGGGCGCGCGCCGGGACGGCCTGCCGTGCCCGGCGCCGGTTCCGGGTTCCCCGGCGCGGTGATGTCCTCTACCGTGGCCACCCATGCGAGACCTCCTGACCCGTGAACCGAAGCGCTTTCCCGCCGGCTTCATCTGGGGCGCGGCCACCAGTGCGCACCAGGTGGAAGGGGGCAACACCGCCAACGACTGGTGGCGGTTCGAGCAGCGCACCGGCACGATCATGGGTGGCCGCGGCAGCGGCACCGCCTGCCGGCACTACGAGATGTTCGACGCCGACTTCGCGCTGGCTGCTTCCGACGGTCACAACGCGCACCGGTTGTCGTTCGAGTGGAGCCGGCTGGAACCGGCGCGCGGCGCCTTCGACCCCGGCGCCGTGGCGCACTATCACGACGTTCTCGCGTCGCTCAAGCGCCACGGCCTCACGCCGGTGGTCACGCTGCATCACTTCACGAACCCGCTGTGGGTGGCCGATGCCGGCGGCTGGGAGTCCCGCGCCACGATCGACGCGTTCGAGGACTATGTGCGCTTCTGCGCGCGCGAGTTCGGCGGCGAGGTCGACTGGTGGTGCACGGTGAACGAACCCGAGGTGTTCGCGTTCCGCGGCTGGAGCGAGGGCGTGTGGCCGCCCGGCGTGCGCGACGACTCCCGGGCGCTCGAGGTGATCGCGAACCAGTTGGAGGCGCACGGCCGCGCCTACCGCGTGCTGCACTCGGAGGACACACGCGACGCGGACGGCGACGGCCGCGCCGTCCGCGTCGGGTTCGCCAAGCATCGTGTCCAGCTCGAACCGCTGCGCGCGTGGAACCCGCTCGACCACGTGCAGGCCGTGCTCGAGGACCGCGTGTTCAACCGGGCCGTGGAACGCGCCGCGCTCGAGGGCACCATCGAGTTGGCGATCCCCGGCGCGCGCAGCGTGAAGCGCACGTTGCCCGAGCTCAAGGGCGCGCTCGATTGGTACGGGCTCAACTACTACACGCGTTGGCAGGTGCGATCGCTCTCGGCGAACCCGCATGTGACCAAGCGCGGCGCGCCGCGCAACGACCTCGGCTGGGAGCTGTGGCCCGCCGGGCTCGAGCACGCGCTGCTCGCCGCGGGACGGCTCGGCAAGCCCGTGCTGGTCACCGAGAACGGCGTGGCGGATGCCGCCGACACGCTGCGGCCGGGGGCGATCGTGGCGTTCGCCGAGGCCATGCACGCGGCCATCGCCCAAAGTGTCGACGTGCTGGGCTACCTGCACTGGTCGCTGCTCGACAACTTCGAGTGGTCGGACGGCTACCACGGCCGCTTCGGGCTCTACGCCGTGGACTTCGACGACCCGGCACGAACGCGCACACGCCGCGCGAGCGCCGAGGTGTTCGCGCGCATCGCTCGGGCCAACGCCGTCACGGACCACGCCCGCGCCGCGATCCCGCGCTGAACGGCGCGAGGCCGCATGGTGCCGGAGTCGCGGTTGCCCCGGAGCGCGCGGCGCGACTAGACTGCTCGCCGCGTCTTCACAGGAGGTGTTCCGATGTGCCCGTTCTGCAAGGACAAGCCCTGCAAGGTGGTCGAGCGTCCCGACGGCAAGCTCGCGTGCGAGTGCGGCAAGCACTCGTGGCCCAATGCGGCCGTGTACGCGGAGTCGCTGCGTCGCAAGAACCTCACGGTCGTGAAGACCGTCCACAACTGGACCCAGAGCTTCTGACCGGCTCTCGCCGCCCACGCTGAGAGCGCGGGCGGGCGGCGCGGCTACGCCGCCGCGCCGGGCACCAGGCCCTTCAGCTCCTTGGGCACGTCGTCGAGGTCGACCAGTTCGGCGAGCACGCCCCAGCAACCGCGCTGGCGCGCGTAGGCCGCACCCTCGTCCAAGGCGACCATGCCGCCGGCGCGAAGCTCGCAGCCGATGACCTTGACCGGGCTGGCCTCGATCTCGGCCAGCACACGCGCCTGGTCGGGCATCATGCCGACGCCGCGCGGATTCACCGGGCCCATCACGAAATCGGGCGCCACGCCCCACGGGCCCAGCCGCGACAGCAGATGGCCCAGGTTGCGCGTCTCGAAGCCCACGAGCCCGAACTTGGAGTGCGCCACCTTCAGCAGGCGCTCGAAGAACTTGGGCTGGTTCGCGGCCAGCGCCAGGTCGGTGACGGCCGCCGGAACGAGAATGCCGCGCACCGACTTCGCGCTGAACGTGGCCACCTCGCGCTCGATGCGCGGCCACACGCGCGACGCCAGGTCGGTGGCCATCGACAACGGCAGCAGGTTCGTGACCGCGGCGCCGGCGCGCGCCGGCGACCACGAGCCCGGGTTGCTGTCATCGCCCACCTCGAGCGCCAGCGACGGCTCCCAGCGCAGGTCGTCGGCGACCGGTGTGTGCGGCGTGCGCACGAGCAGCGGCAGGTCCTTGTGCAGCTCGGCCAGCGCCTCGCGCACGTCGTTGGTGGGCGGCACGACCAGGGCGTCGGCGCCCACGCCCACGGCCTTCACCAGCGCCACGGCCAGCGACTCCGGTTCCTTGAAGCGCGAGGCGACCTCGAGCTGCCGGTCGCGCGTCGTGCGCACCGGCTGGTCGAGCGACGAGACTCCCAACAGCAGACGCGGGACTTCCGGCGGCGCGGGCTTCACGATTGCACCTCCCGTTCCTCGGCATCGGCATGGATGCTGGCGCGCACGGCATCGACCACGCGTGCGACGTTCGCGGCGCGCGTCACCGACAGCGCGCTCGTGGCCACCGGGTCGCCGCCGAGCATGCGCAGGAACCCTTCCGCCACACCGGCATGGTCGCCGCTGTCGTAGCGCAACTGCGACGGCTCGCTCGACACCACCACGCGGCCCTGCAGCGACGCCATGTCCATCTCGAGCGCGTCGTCGGACACGATCACGCGGCCCTCGGGGCCGGCGCACTCGATGACCATGGCCGCGCTCGGGTAGTCCGGCACGCTCCACGACGCGTCGATGAGCGCCTTCAAGCCGTTCGCGAAGCGCGCCTCGACCTGGCACTCGTCGAACCAGTCGGCGTAGAGCTTCTGGCCCTTGGCCTTCACCGCCACCACCGGCCCGAACGAGGCATCGAGCAGCAGCAACAGGTCGGCGAGCAGGAAGTCGAGCACGTCGCGCCCGCCCGGATCCGCCAGGGGCGAGAACACGCGCGACACCGAGGCCGACGCGCGCACCTGCGTGACGCGTTCGGGTGACAGCGCGCCGCTGCGGCGCGCCCGCGCGAACAGCGGGTGGAACAGCACGGGTGCACCAGCCGCCACGGGCCGCTCGCTGCTCGCGAGCGTGGCCTGGATGCGTGTCGCGATCTCGGCGGGCATGTTCGCCAGTCCGTGCACGAGCACCCCGAGCCCGGACTTCACCGCCGTCTCGACGGTCTCCAGCGCCTCGGCCGCGGGTGCGCACACCACCACCGAGTCGCAGGCGTGCTTCTCGAGCCAGCGCTCGAGCGACGTCTCGGACGGCGCCGTGAAGCCGATGCCGCGCATGAAGCGGCGCAGCTCGTTGCGCGGTTCGACCAGGCCCGCCAGCTGGGCCGACGGGTGCATCGCGAACGCGCAAGCATGATCGAGTCCCGCGCGGCCCAGCCCGGCGACGACGACGCGTTCCCGCGTCGTCGCATCAGGCTCAGGAGTCGCATCGTGCTCGGACATGGCGGACATCGCGGTCGTGGGGTCGGACATCGGTTCCATATGCGTCAGGAGATCCTCGTCGCGGAGGGGTTGCACAAGCTAACGGCCACGCGCGCCGGCGGCAAACACCGGCGGAACGCGGCCCGGGAGCGGCGCTGGGCGTGCCTCGGCACGGCGCGCCCAGCGCGGGTTCAGGCCGACAGCTTGAACTCGATGCGGGGATCCTCGCGGTCCGCATCCGTGATCTTGTACAGCTCCGCGGGCGTCAGATGCATGCCCTGCGCGACCCACGAGTCCGGGATCGATTCGATGCGTGTGTTGAACAGCGTGACGACGTCGTTGTAGAACTCGCGCCGGTCGGCGAGCTGGTTCTCGAGCTCGCTGATGCGCTGCTGCAGGCCGCGGAACGACTGGTCCGCCTTCAAGTCTGGGTAATTCTCGGCCACGGCCATGAACGCCCCCAGCGCCTGCCCCACCACGCCTTCGGCCGCGGCGCGCTGCGCCACGGTGCGCGCGCCGGCCACGGCGCCGCGCGCCTCGGACAGCTTGTCGAAGATGGCGCGCTCATGCTGCATGTAGGCCTCGCACGTCTTCACGAGCTTGGGGATCTCATCGTGACGCTGCTTCAACAGCACGTCGACGTTGGCCCACGAGCGCCCGATGTTGTTCTTGAGCTCGACGAGGCCGTTGTAGATCGACAGGAAGTAACCCACCGAGCCCACGACCACGAAGCCGATCACGGCTGTCCACAGGATCTCTGCCGGATGCATCGGTTCCTCCAGGCTTGACCGCCGGGATGGCGGCGACCACTTCTCAATGCGGCAGGGGCAGATCGCCGCTCTTCGCCAACTCGATCAGGCACCACAACCCGAACAGCGCCAGCGCGGGCCCACCCACCAGCCCGCCGAACGCCTTGAACCCGTATTGCAGCGACATCGTCTTCTCGCTCTGGTCACTGATCAGGAACGCAGCGTCGTCCTTGCCGCGCCGGATGATCGCGTGGCACTCGCCGTCGTGCTGGCGCACGTGCCGCGCTCCGATCGAGTCGGTGCCGGTGGCTTCGAGCACGTCGTCGTCCATCGATACGCTCACGGCGTGTGGCTTGGGGTGCGCACGGCCGAGCACGTACACGGTGCGGCCCTCCTCCAGACGGCGCTCGCTGAAGCGCATGGCACCCATGCTCCACAGGTGGCGCATGCCGAGCTGTCGGGTGGCCATGAAGCTGGCGTAGAGCTCGGGCACCCCGAGCCCGTGCGTCTCCTCGTGCACCACGGCGCCCGCACTGACGCGCGCGCCGTTGGGGTACACCATGGCGGTGCCCGTGGCGTCTTCCAGATAGAACGGATTGCCGGACTGCTCGCGATACACCGTGGACCAGTGCCGCAGGCCCTTGCCCGACTGGCGCAGCGTCTGGAGCTCGACTTCCCACCACGCGCACGGCTGGTTCGTGAACGGTGCGGTGACGCGGCTGCGCGCCGTGATCGTGCCCTGCAGTTCCACGAGACCCATGGCGAGCGAGCGCACCTTGGCGGTGGGCGTGTCGGCGATCAGTCGGTGCACGCGCAACGCGCGGAAGCCGCTCACGAACGCGAACGTGCCGGCGCCCAAGGCACCGAGCGAGGCCAGCGGCCAGAACAGCGCGCTCGTCACCGCCGCCCCGCGATGAGCGGCGCGATCACTTGCGCCAGGTAGAGCAGGCCGGCCAGCGTGAGCGCCGGGCCCAGCAACATGAGGGTGATCTTCCAGAGCGGCGGCGCGAGGCCATCGCTCGCCGGCCACTCGGCGTTCACACGCACCTGCTCGAGCGGCTCCCCGGGCTCGATCCACAGCTCGGGCTCGTGCGACACCGCGCTGCTCGCCGGTGCCGCCTCCGCAGCCCACGCCGCGCCATCGGTACCGGTGGCGGCCAGCTCGACGGAGTCGATCATGGCGTACACCTGAGCGCCCGCGCGCGCCACGCCCGCACTGCGCGCGACGCCGGTCACGAACACCTCGGCATCGGTGAACAGCGCGCGCTCGGTGATCCGCAGCGGCACGCGGCGATCGCGCAGCCAGCGCACCTCGGCGGAGTGTTCGAGCATGGCGTTCAACCGTTCGGGCAGCGCCTGGGCGGCCCCCACCGCGCGCTCGCTCGTCACGGGCCCCGACCACGTGGCGCCATCGGCCACCACGCGCGCCACGGCCTGCTCGCCCACCAACCGGAACGAGCGCATCTCGCCGACCTGCATGCCCACGCGCATGCCGTCACCGGCCACTTCCAGCGTGTAGCCCGCGCAGGGCTTGCCCGAGAGCGGTGCGAACATCGGGCTCTCGAGCGCGACGCGGCCGCGCACGGCGACCACCCCCGCGGCATCGGCCGACAGTGGCGTCTCGGCGAGCCCGGCGGCCACCCGGCGCAGGCGCAACGCCCGGCGGCCCGCGGCGAACAGCGGGGCGCCCGCCACGACCGCGACGGCGGCCAGTAGCAGAAGGGGTGCGCTCACGGGGAGCTGGGCGAACGAGTCCGGGACCGGGGCTGCCATGGTCCCGGGGTTATCGGCGCGTGGGGGCCTGCTCCGTATCAGTAGTGCGCGGAATCGGTTCGTGAGTTGCCGGAATCACGGAGCTTGTGCTGCGAAGATTGTTGCTGCGGCGCTCCGACGGCGTAAGTCGTTGTCAGGAATAAGCGAATCGGCCGACCAGCCCCCAAGAACGGCCCACCAACAAACTTCGCAGCACGACCTACCGGCTACTGGCCAGGGCGCGGCCGCCGTCGATGGGCATGCTCGCCCCCGTGATCCACCCCGCCTCGCTCGACAGCAGGAACGCGATCAGCGCCGCCACCTCGTCGGCGTTGCCGACCCGGCCCAACGGGTGCGTGGTCTTGCCGCGCTCCAGGAACGCGGCGTAGTCGGCGACCGCGTTCGTCACCGTGTGCAGTTCGGTCACGACCACGCCCGGGCTCACGGCGTTCACGCGCACGCCGTGTGGCGCGAAGTCGAGCGCGGCGCAGCGCGTGATCATGTCGACCGCCGCCTTGCTCACGCAATAGGCCCCGAGCCCGGCGTACGGACGGTTCCCGGCCACCGACGACAGATTCACGATGCTGCCCTTCTGCTTCTTCAATGACTCGGCCGCCGCGCGCGTCATGAGGTAGAGCGAGCGCACGTTGTTGTCCATGACGCGGTCCCATTCCGCCGGCGCGGTGGCGTCGATGGCGCCGTTGCCGATCACGCCCGCGGCGTTCACGAGCCCGTCGAGCCCGCCGAACGCGGCCTCGCACTCGGCCACGAAGCGTGCGCACGTGGCCTCGTCGCGCACGTCACCCTCGAGCACGAGCGCGCGCGTGCCGGCCTTCTGCACCAGTACGGCCACCTCGTCGAGCCGGGCACGGCGACGGCCGGCGAGGCCCACGTTCGCGCCCTCGGCGGCGAGCTTGAGCGCGGTGGCACGGCCGATGCCGCTCGAGGCACCGGTGACGAGGACGGACAGGCCGGAAAAGCGCTTGGATTCGGACATGGCACAGGGGCTCCAGTGCGGGCGATCGGTGGGAAGACGCGGTCGAAGTGACCACGTTACCGCATCGGGACGGCCTGCCCCACCGGCACCAAGGGCGCAGCCGGGCCGCTTTCGCCGCGCCGCGCGCACGCCGCGCTTGTGAGTGCCCGGCGCGCGCCGTATAACTCGCGTGCCACACCCCGCGCGCCATCCCGGGTGCTGCGGGTCGTCCTCGACTCGGACCACGGAAGGTTCATGCTCCTCGCCGGCCTCGACGGCGTGCTGCTCGCCAGCACGATCGGGGCGCTGGCGGCCGCGGCGCTGTTGCCGTTGCTGGCGTCGCTCGTGCCGCGCGTCCCGGGCGTGCTGCGCCTGAGCGTACCCCGCGCACTCGCGGTGCTCGGCAGCCTGTGCGCCGCCGCACTCGGTGCCCTCGCACTCGCCGGTGTGGCGTCGGGGACGCTCGAATGGTGGCCCGGCTTCCCCGCGCAGCCGTTCACGATCACCGCCGATGCGCTGTCGGCGCCGTTCCTGCTGCTCCTCGGGCTCGTCTCGGCCACGGCGTTCGCGGCGTTCGACCTGTCGGACCGCTCCACGGGCACGGCGGCGCGGCTCGCGCTGCAGGCGGGCTTCACGCTGGCGCTGTTCGGCGCGCTGGTCGCGAGCCACGCGCTGCTGTTCCTGCTCGCGTGGGAGGGCATGACGCTCCTGTCGGCGCTGCTCGTGGCGCACGATGCCGGCAGCGCGCGGGCGCGCGGGGCCGCGTTCACGTACCTCGCGCTGTCGCACGCCGGCGCCGCACTCGTGGCACTCGCTCTGCTCACGCTGTCGGCCCGCGCGGGCGGCTTCCAGTTCAGCTCGCTCGCGGTGGCGTTCGCGCACCAGACCCCGGCCGAAGTGGCGCGGCTGTCGTGGCTGTTCACGATCGGCTTCGCGGTCAAGCTGGGCGTGGTGCCGCTGCACGTGTGGCTGCCGCTCGCCCATCCCGAAGCGCCGGCGCCCACCTCGGCCGTGCTGTCGGGCGTCATGGTGAAGGCCGGGCTGTACGGACTGCTGCGCTTCGCGTGGGCGCTGCCGGGCGCACCACCGCCCGAATGGGGCACGGTGCTGCTGCTCGCGGGCATCGCTACGGCGCTCACGGGTGCGCTCTACGCCACGGTCGAGAGCGACGCCAAGAAGCTGCTGGCGTGGTCCACGGTCAAGCACGCGGGCCTGCTCACGCTCGCCACCGGACTCGCCGCACTGCTCGTGACCGCCGGCCGTCTGGAACTCGCGGGACTGGCGCTGTCGGCGGCGTTCATCCATGCGCTCGGGCACGGGCTCGCCAAGAGCGCGGCGTTTCTCGCCGTGGGCGAAGCCGTGCACGCGTCAGGGGTGCGCAGCCTCGAACAGATGGGCGGGCTCGCGCGCCGCATGCCGGGCACGTCGCTCGCGGCGCTGCTCGCGGTGCTGGCGCTCGCGGGGCTGCCGTTGTTCTCGTGCTTCGCCGGGGAGTGGCTCATCTACCAGACGCTCATCCTGGGCTACTCGGCCGGCGCCGGTGAACTGCGACTGCTCGCGCCGTTCGCCGGTGCCGGGCTGGCGCTCGCAAGCGCGCTGGCCCTGGCAGCCATGGTGAAGCTCTACGGCATCGCGTTCCTGGGCCGGCCGCGCAGCGAGGCGGCCGCCCATGCGCACGACGCGACGCCGGCGGTGAGCAATGCGCTGTTCGTGGCCGCGCTGCTGCCGCTGCTCATGGGCGTGGGCGCGCCGTGGATCGCGGCCTGCTTCGCGCGGCCGGTGGCGGTGCTGCTGCCCGAGTTCGACGCCGGCACGCTCTCGGCGGCGAGCGGGTTCCTGCTGGTGCCCGCGGGGCTCGCGCCCTCGAGCGTGTCGCCGTTCGCGGTGGCGGTGCTGGTGGCGCTGTTCGCGGGGCTGGCGTTCCTGTGGCTGCGCGGGCACGGCGGCGCGCGCGAGGTGCGGCGCGCCCCGTCATGGGCGTGCGGCGCCAAGCTCGATGCGCGCATGCAGTACTCCGCCCTCGGGTTCACGAAGCCGATCCGTCTGGTGTTCAAGCCCGTGCTCACGCCCGAGAGCGAACTCGAGGTGCTGGAAGAGGGCTCGCCTTACTTCGCGCGCAAGCTGCGGCATCGCTCGGGCGTGCCTGAGCGCATCGAGCAGCTCGTGTACACGCCGGTCGTGCAGGCCGTGCTGTGGACCAGTGCGCGCGCACGCCAGCTGCAGGACGGCAGCCTGCACCTCTACCTCTCCTACCTGCTCGCCACGCTCGTGGCGCTGCTCCTGTGGGCGCGATGAGCGAAGCCCTGCTGGTGGTGGGCCAGACCGTGCTGCTGGTGCTGCTCGCGCCGCTGTGGGCCGGGCTCGTGGCGGTGTTCAAGGCGCGGCTGCAGATGCGCCAGGGCGCACCCGTGTGGCAGCGCTGGCGCGACTTGGTGAAGCTCGCCTCCAAGGAGACCGTGCTGTCCGAGGACGCCTCGCCGCTCGCGCGCGTGGTGCCGTACGCCGTGCTCGCGGCGTCGTTCACGGTGTGCGTCTTCACGCCGGTGCTGTCCACCAACGACGGCCTGGGCTTCGCGGGCGACCTGGTGATGACCGTGGCGCTGTTCGCCGCCGTGCGCGTGCTCATCGCGCTGCTGGCACTCGAGGCCGGCACCACGTTCGGCGGCATGGCCGCCTCGCGCCATCTGGCACTCTCGGCGCTGGGCGAGCCCGCCATGGTGATGAGCGTGTTCACGCTCGCGATCGGCGCGGGCAGCACGCAGCTGTCGCGCATCAGCGCGGCCGTGGCCGCCGCGCCCAACGAATGGCTGTCGCCTTCGCACCTGCTGGCGCTCACCGCCATGTGGCTGGTGGTGCTGGCCGAGATCGGCCGTGTGCCGGTGGACAACCCGGTCACGCACCTGGAGCTCACCATGGTGCATGAGGGCATGCTGCTCGACACCTCGGGCCGTCATCTGGCGCTGCTCGAATGGGCCGCGCATGCCCGCACGCTGGTGCTGCTCACGCTCGTGGCCAACCTGTTCATGCCATGGGGCATCGCCACCACCGACACGCCGGCCGCGCTGGGCCTGGCGCTGGCCGCCTGGCTCGCCAAGCTGGTGTTGTTCGCCGGCATCGTGGCGGTGACGGAGTCGGTCACGGCGCGCATGCGGCTCTTCCGGGTGCCCGAGTTCCTGGGCATGGCGTTCCTGTTGGCACTGCTCGCACTGTCCACCGACACGATGTTGCGCGGATGAACCTGCTCCCGGGCTGGCTCCCGCACAGCAACACCGTGAACCTGCTCGCGGGCGCGTTCCTGCTCACCGCACTGCTGGTGGCGTCGCGCCGCCGCCAACTGGAATGCGTGAGCGCGCTGCGCGCGAACGCCGTGGCGCTGGCGCTCATCGCGCTCACCGTGTCTTCGGCCACGCACACGTGGCACATCGCGCTGGCCGCGCTGCTGGCGCTGGTGGTCAAGGCGGGCGTGATCCCGGCGCTGCTGTCGGCGCGAGCGCGGCGTGCCAAGGCCGACGTGCGCTCGATCGTGAGCCTGCCCGCCGGCGCGCTGGTGTGCGGTGCGCTGGTGGTGATCTCGTTCAGCCAGACGCGCGCGCTGTTCGGCACGCGCGAGGACATCCTGGCGGCGTGCCTGCCGGTGTCGGTGGCGGTCACGTTGATCGGGCTCTTCATCATGGTCACGCGCCGGCAGGCGCTCATGCAGGTGGTGGGGCTGGTGCTGCTCGAGAACGCCATCTTCCTGGCCGCGGTCTCGCTCACCTACGGCATGCCGTTGGTGGTCGAGGCCGGCGTGCTGCTGGACCTCATGGCGGGCGTGGCGGTGCTGGGATTGTTCGTGCAGCGTCTGGAAGACGCGCTCGGCGAGGCCGACACGTCGTCGCTCAAGGGACTGAAGGGCTAGCCGATGATCTGGATCGCGCCGCTCGTCCTGATCCCGCTGCTCGCCGGGCTCGCCTGCCTGCTGATGCGCAGCTCGCGGTGGATGCCGCGCGTGGCGCTGGCCGGGGCCGCGCTCACCACCGTGGCCGCCGTGGCCTACGCCACGCGTGTGGTGCGCGGCGGGCCGTTCCTGAGCGCGGGCGGCTGGCTGCACGGCGACGGACTGGCCGCGCTGGCCGTGCTCGTGGCCGGCGTGGCGCTGCCGGCCGTGATCGCGTACGGCGATTCGTACATGCGCGTGGTGCGCGAACTCGAACCCGGCGATGCCGGCTGGCCGGCGGGCCGCTGGGAAGCGCTGATCTTCGGACTGATGGCGTGCATCATGGTGTCGGGGGTGGCCAACAACCTGGGACTCCTGTGGGTGGCGCTCGAAGGCGCCACGCTCGCCTCGGCGGTGCTGGTGGGCTACTACCGCCGCAATGACGCGCTCGAAGCGGCCTGGAAGTACCTGGTGCTGTGCTCGGTCGGCGTTGCACTCGCGCTATTCGCGACCGTGCTCTTGTACTACTCGGCGGTGCCGCTGTTCGGCATGGGCGGCGCCGGCATGCAGTGGGCTGCACTCCGCCCCGTGGCCGCTCAGCTCGACCCGCGCTTCGTGAAGCTGGCGTTCCTGTTCGCGCTCGTGGGCTACGGCACCAAGGTGGGACTCGCGCCCATGCACTCGTGGGTGCCCGACGCCTACAGCCGTTCGCCCGCGCCCGCCACGGCACTGCTGGCCACGGCGCTGTCGGCCGTGAGCGTGGCGGCGTTGCTGCGCTTCTTCGCCATCGCGCGCGCGGCGTTGGGCCCCACGTGGCCCGAGCACCTGCTGTCGCTGTTCGGCGCACTATCCATGGTGATCGCGGTGCCGTTCCTGCTGGTGCAGGGCGAGTACAAGCGCCTGCTGGCGTGGTCGAGCGTGAAGCAGACCGGCTTCGTGCTGCTGGCCGTGGGGCTCGGCACGCCGCTGGCGTTGTTCGGCGGGCTGCTGCACCTGCTGGTGCAATCGTTGGCCAAGTCGCTGGCGTTCATGCTGGGCGGCACGCTGCTGCGCGCCTCGGGTTCGCGCCGGCTGGACCACTGCACCGGCGTGCTCACCGCCGATCGCAGCCTGGGCACGCTTTTGGTGGTGGCGGGCGCGGGCGTGGCCGGACTGCCGCCGGCGGGTACGTTCGTGTCAGAGTGGCTGGCGCTCGCGGGCGGCTTCGCGGGCCCGCGCCCGGTGTTCGCCATCATCGCGCTCGCCGCGCTGGCCGCGGGCTTCTTAGGGATCGCGTTCCACTGGACGCGCATGGTCATGGGCAAGCCGCGCGAGTCGTTCCGCGACCCCATGCCGCGCCGCTCGCGCGCGCCCCTGTGGACGCTGGCGGTGCTACTGGTGACGCTGGGCGTGTGGCTGCCCACGCCCGTGCGCGCGCTGATCGAGAGCGCCATGACGTCGGTGCGGCCATGAGAAGCGCGGCCATGGAGGTGCGCTCGTGACCTCGCCCGGCCTGTTCCCGCTCGACGTGGCGCTGCGCGGCATCCGCGAACGCTTCGCCGATGCCGTCATCGACTCCGACCGCACGTCGCTGCGCGAGCGCACCGTGGTGGTGCCCGCCACGCGGCTGGCCGAGGTCGCGCAGGCGGTGGCGCAGGAGTGGTCGGGCACGTTCGTCACGCTGTTCGGGCTCGACGAATGCGCCGAGCATGGTCGCTATCGCGTGCACGTGTCGTTCAGCATGGCGCCCGAAGATGCCGTGCTCACGCTGATCGCCGCCGTGCCCGCCGACGCGCCGCGCTATCCGGCGGTGAGCGCACGGCTGCCTGCCGCCGCGTGGTGCGAGCGCGAGCTGCACGACATGTTGGGCGTCACCGCCGAAGGCCATCCCGACCCGCGCCCATTGGTGGCCCACGACGGCTGGCCCGCGGGCACGCATCCGCTGCGCAAGTCGTTCCGCGCGAGCGAGCCGTGGGACTGGTCGCCGCGCTTCCGCTCGCCGCGTGTCGAGGGCGAGGGCGTGTTCGAGATCCCGGTGGGCCCCATCCACGCCGGCATCATCGAGCCCGGGCACTTCCGGTTCTCGTCGGTGGGCGAGTCCGTGCTGCAACTCGACGTGAAGCTGGGCTGGACGTGGCGTGGGCTCGAGAAGCTGGCCGAGGGCCAGTCGATCCAACGCGGCACCGAACTGGCCGAGCGCATCTGCGGCTCGTGCGCTTTTGCGCACGCGCTGGCGTGGTCCAAGGCGGTGGAAGAACTGGCGGGCATCCCGGTGCCGCCGCGCGGCCGCGCGGTGCGCACCGTGGCCGCCGAACTCGAGCGCATCGCCAACCACCTCTCGGACCTGGCCGGCATCGCCAACGACGTCGCGTACGTGGTGGGCGGCGCCGAGTTCATGCGCTGGAAGGAAGTCGTGCACCAGCTGGCCGATGCGCTGTTCGGCCACCGCTGGCTGCGCGGCGTGTGCGTGCCGGGCGGCGTGCGCGTGGACCTGGACGACACGCAGCAGCAGTGGCTGCGCAGCGTGCTCTCCGAGGTGCGCACCGGCGTGGGGCTCACCTCACGCGCCGTGCTCGCCAACGAGGCCGTGCTCGATCGGCTCACGAACACCGGCGTGCTGCCCCTACAGGTGGTGCGCGATCTGGGGGCGACCGGTGCCGCCGCGCGCGCGAGCGGGCTCGACTTCGATGTGCGCCGCGACCACCCGTACGCGTTCTACAAGGAGCTCGACTTCCAGGTGGTGCGCCGCACCGCTGGCGACGTGAAGGCGCGCTTCGAGTTGAAGACCGACGAGATCTTCGAGTCCATGAACCTGATCGACCAGCTCGTGAATCGCATGCCGGGTGGGCCGCTCGCCCAGCACCTGGGCGCGATGCCGGGCGATCGCTGGGGCTTCGCCATGGTCGAGTCGGCGCGTGGCTTGTTGTCGCACTGGCTGCGCCTTGGCCCCGACGGCCTGATCGCCGACTGGCGCGTGCGTTCCGGTTCGCATGCGCTGTGGCCCGCGCTCGCCCAGTCGGTGCCGGGCAACATCGTTCCCGACTTCCCACTCATCAACAAGAGCTTCAACCTGTGCTACGCGTGCTGCGACAAGTGAGGTCCTGAGCCATGTTCGAGATCCTCCGCCATCCGTTGCGCGCCGGCAGCCTGGCGGGCCACACCGCGCTCGGCGTGCCGGTGGCGCTGCCCGCGCCATTGCGTGAGCGCGCGGGAGACATCGAGGTGCTGGGCCATGCGTTGCGCGAGGAAGTGCGCCGGCTGTTCGCGGGCTCCATGAAGCTGCGGCATCTGGACTTGGGCTCGTGCAACGGCTGCGAGGGCGAGCTCAACGCGCTCCTGAATCCGTTCTACGACGTGCAGCGCTTCGGTATCGACCTCGTGGCCTCGCCGCGGCACGCCGACGGCCTGCTGGTCACCGGCCCGGTGTCGCGTCACTTGGAAGAAGCGCTGCGGCTCACCGAGCAGGCCACGCCGCGTCCGCGCCTGTTGATCGCCGTGGGCGACTGCGCGTGCGACGGCGGCTTCTGCGCGGGCTCGTTCGCCGTCGCGGGCGGACTCGCGGCGATCATGCCCGTGGACGTGCGCATCCCGGGCTGCCCGCCACACCCGGTGGCGATCGTCGAAGCGTTGCTCGCCGCACTGGGCCAGGCCCACGTGCGCGCGATGCTCAAGGGCTGAGCGCCCCTAACGCGGCACGGGCTTCCGCTGCAGCTTCCAGACATCCTGCAGCACGAAGTCGATGAGCTGGATGGCCTGCTGGCGCTGGAAGTACCACGGCGGGAAGCCCGAGAACACGAACAGCGGGCCCTCACGACCGTGATACAGCGTCATCACCGGCTTGCCGGTGCCGGCGTCGCCGCCCTGCGTCTCGTACAGCGTGTCGAGCACGGCGACGCCCGGATCCGTGGGCACGGTCGGGTCCGCGTCAATGATCGAGTTGGGCTTGCTCAGGAACTCGGCGATGAACTGGCCCTGGTAGAACGTGTTCGAGCGCAGCGGCGGCAGCGCGTCGGTGGCCGGCGACTTCTCGTCGAGGGTGGCGGGCAACCGCGTGTAGTCCGGCGCCCCGCCCCAGCCGCCCACCGCCCGGTTCGAACGCGTGGCGCGGAACGTGCGCAACATGCTGATCTCGCTGCGCCAGTGCGCCCAGTCGTACATCGGACGCCCCTGCGCCAGTTCGCCCGTGGTAGACGAGTACACATTCACCGGGGTCCCCACGGCATCGTACGGCCGGAGTGAAGCCAGTGCGGCGCCGCCGCCCATGAGCCACAGGCGGCCGCCCTGCTGCAGCCAAGTCACCAGCGGGTTCTGCACCTGCGGCGTACACCACGAGCGCAGCAGCGGCATGGGCCGGGTGGGGACTCGCGGGTCGAGTTCGAACGTGAGTGCGGAGTTGATGTCGCTGAGCCAGATGATGTTGCGATAGCGGCCGAGCAACTGCAGGTTGAGCACCGAAGCGGGCACCAGATGGGTCCCCAGCGTGTCGAATGCATAGCCCGCGAACAGGCCCACGGGACTGCGCGTGCCGGTGGGATAGCAGCGGTAGGGCTTGTCACCGACGGCATACAGGAACGTGTCGAGCTCGGCCGCCGTGGGCCAGTTGCCGCCCGGGGCCTGCACGCAGCCGCCGGCCGCGGTCCGGTCGGGCGTGAACCAGCTGTCATCGATCACCAGCAGCTCGCGGTCGAACGAGGCACGGACCACGGCGAGCTGCACCACGGCCACGCTGCGCAGCCCGAGCTCGTCGGTGGCTTCGAGGTAGAAGAAGTGAGTCTCACTCTGGCGGCCCGCGGGCGGTGTGAACGCGGGCAGCGTGACGCCCGTGGAGGTGGTGGACCGGCTCCAGTGCGCGAGGTCGCGGTCCTCGTCGGACCTCGGCGTGACGTCGTCGATGCTCGCCAGGTCGACCGCCCAGCGATAGCCGCGGACGAAACTGCCCGACGAGGGCTTCGCCGACCATGCCAGCGGGATCGCAAGGTCGGCGGGGAACTCGACCTGAAGATGGGACTCGGGCGTGTTGAAGATGCCGCCGCTCGGGTAGGTGAACGAGAAGTTCGAGCTGGAGAGCGTAATGACCGGGCCCAGACTGACGGCGCTCGTGACGTGGAACCACAGCACGTTGCTGTTGAGCCCGAACACCGGGGAGAAGGCCCCGGCGCGGTCGATGGCCACCACGGCGTACACATAGCTCTGCCCCGGCGTCATGTTGCGGAGCTCGGCACCATGCACGGATCCCGCGAGCGAGTCCCAACCGGCGAACTCGGGCGCGAAGCGCCGGCGCAGCGTGTCGGGGTCGGCGAGGATCGCGTCGAGCGGTAGGTCCGGTGTGTCGGGGAACAAGCGCGTGCGGTAGGCGACCGGCTCGCGGCTACCAATCCCATCCAGGTCATCGCCGATCCAATCGACGTGCACCGAGGGGGCGAGTCCGATGGACAGCAGCGCATTGGGTCCCGGCGACACGATCTGCACGGTCGGGGTCACCGTCGTGCTCGTGAACGACGCGAACACCACCGGCGAACGCGCCCCGTGGTCGTCGACGCCGTACACCGCCACGGTGTGGAAGCCGCGCGCACGGGTGGCCGTGCCGGCCTCAAGGCTGTCGGAGCGGAACACGAACGTGGCGCGGTTGGCGCGCGTGGCCACCCAGGTGGTCTCGGCGCCGCTCGCCGAAGGCGGGTCGACCGCATAGAAGAAGCCGGTCACGCGGCCATCCGGGTCGAACCCCGCCCAGCTCAGCTCGTGGACGTAGGTGCCCATCGTATCGGCGGGCACCGGCACCTGCGACAGCTCCACCGTGGGCCGCTGGTTCGGGATGGCGATATCATGCCAGCCTCGCGGGGAGCACGACGCAATGGCGATCGCCGCGGCGCAGACGAGGGCCAGCCGCGCGCAGGGCGGAAACGGGGCGAAGCGGATGTGCGACTCCTTCCTTCCGGTCCGCGCGAGTATCGAGGCGCTCCGGCGCGCGCGCAACGGGATTTCGGGATTGCCACGGTTCGCAGGCCGCACTAACGTCGTCGCGACCGGGCCGGACTGTCCGCGTGCCCAGTGCGGCACGCTCCCAGGAGGCCCCACCATTCCCCTGCTGCCGCGGCGAGCTGCACCGCACTGGTTGCTCCTGTCGGTGCTCTGTGTGCTCGCATCCGTCCCCGCCCATGCCGTCATGGACATCAAGAACGGCGGCCCCGTGCTCTCGGCGGGGCGCTTCGCGCTGCGCGTCACCAACGTCGGCGTGCTCGGCAACGCGTTCTTCAACAACGGGCTGTCGTTCGACCCGTCGTTCGAGTTCCCGCGCGGCAGCGGCCACGAGCTCCTGAACCACGCCGAGCTGTGGGTGGGCGCGCGCGACGAGTTCGACCGCACCCGGGTCTCGGGCGGACCCATGCTGGAGTGGCGGCCGACGCTCGATCCCACCGATACCGTGCGCATCGCCAATGCCGGCGACCCCGGTAGCCGGCCATATTTCGACGACGACGGCGACGGTCACACCGACGAGGATCCGCTGAACGGCCGCGACGACGATGGCGACGGCCGCATCGACGAGGACTTCCGGCTGCCCGCCCAGCAGATGCTCGCAGCGGATTACACGGACGACCAGCAGACCGCGGTCGACTACGCCTATCCCACCGGCGAGCGCCACCTGCCACTCGGGCTCGCGGTGCACCAGGAAGCGTACGCGTGGTCGCTGCCGGGGCATGAGAACATCGCCGGCATCGAGTTCACGATCACGAACCGCGGCGACCGGACGCTGAGCGACGTGCGGCTCGGGCTGTACGCGGACCTGGACTCGCGTGCGCGCGCCGGCGGGGCCGGGCACCTCGATGACCGGCTCGAGGTCCTCCCCTATTCGGTTCTCCTGTCGCCGCATGCGGACACGCTGTTCCAGGGCATCGCGATCCCCGGGCCGCCGCTGTGGATCAAGCAGTGCGGTGAGCTCATCGCGGGCCAAGATGCCGTGCTGCGCGATGCCTCGGCCGGGAGCACTGCCCCGGGCATCGTGCTCGTGCCGCTCACGCACACGTTCGACCCGCTCGGCCGGCTCTCGAACGACGCCTTCCCGGGCGTACGTGCGGCCCGGGTCGCGGCGCAGGAGCGCGCGCCCTACAAGGACACCACGTTCCGGTTCGTCGTGTTCCAGGCCGACGCCCCGCCCGGTCAAGGTGGCCCGCCCGTGGTCGATATCGATCGCTACGCCGCGCTCGCGGGCGACTACCCAGCGGCCACGCGCACGGGCGCTGACGACTATGCCGTGCTCGTCAGCTGCGGCCCCTTCGGCCGGCTGGCGCCCGGGCAGTCGTTGCGCCTGTCT
>JBEBGT010000267.1:0-5225 GCA_040081365.1 Candidatus Eiseniibacteriota bacterium
GACGCTGCCCATGCCGCGGCGGAGGGACCACTGATGCTGAAACTTCTCGACAAGCTCCTGAACCCGCCGCCACCCAAGTTCAATGGCGTGATGGGGATATTCTATTACGTCGACGACGCCGCGACCGCGGTCACCGCACTGCGCGCCGCCGGCCACAAGGATCTGCAGGTGTTCTCGCCGGTCCCGCATCACGAGATCGAGCATGCCTTGGAGCAGGGCCCGTCGCTGGTGCGCTTCATCACGCTCGGCGGTGGCATCCTGGGCGTCACCGGCGGAATCTCGCTGTGCTACTACTCGATCGCATCCTGGCCCATGGTCATCGGCGGCAAGGAGCTGTTCAGCCTGCCGCCGTTCACGGTGCTCGGCTACGAGAGCATGATCCTGATCGCCGGCCTGTCGAACCTGCTGGGCATGCTCGCGCTGGCGCGGCTGCCGCAGCTCAAGGCCACGGCGCCTTACGACCCGCGCTTCCAGGAGGATAAGATCGGCATCTGGGTGCCGTGCCGTCCCGATGCTGCGCCCAAGGTCGAGCAGATGATGAAGGGCCAGCAGGCCGAGGAGGTCCAGGTCCATGCTTAAGCCCATCGCCTTCCTCGCGCTGATCGCCCTGTGGTCCGCATCATTCCAGAACGGCTGCCAGGACCTGAAGAAGTCGGTCACGCATCTGGCGTACTACCCGGTGCGCGACATGCGGCAGACGGTCGCTGTGGGCACGCAGCGCACCCCGTGGGGCGCTCCGGATTCGCTCACGGTGCCCACGATCGGCCGCGACCCGTACGTCGACGACGCCGCCCCTTACGACATCGCGGGCGCGAAACTGGTCGCCCCGCCGTCCACCGAGGCCTCGGTCGCGCACGGCGACAGCGTGTTCAAGGTGGTGTGCTGGACGTGCCACGGCAAGACGCTCATCGGCGATGGTCCGGTGACCGCCAAGTTCATCCCGCCGCCGGACCTGCTCGCTGAGGGCACCCGCGGCCGCACGGATGGCTTCATCTACATGTACATGCGCCACGGCGGTGCGATCATGCCGTCGTACGGCAATGTCCTGTCGTCGCGCGACGCCTGGTCGCTCGTCCACTTCATCCGCCACATGCAGAAGGTCAGTCCGCGATGAGCCACGAGGCCGTTCTCCGCGACATCGCCGGACGCCTGCCCGGCACGCCCGACCCCAAGAAGCGCCAGATCTACATCGGACTCATGGTGGTGGGCATCGCCGCGTTCGCGTTCCTGCTCGCCACGAACCCGCTGCGCGCCTGGGGCTCGTGGACGATCAACACGCTCTACTTCCTCGGCATCGCCATGGGTGGTGTGGCCCTGGCGGCGGCGATCCGCCTGGCCAACGGCCACTGGGGCGGGCCGATCATGCGCATCGGCGAATCCCTGTCGAGCTACCTGCCTTACGGCATCGCGACGATGGTCGTGTTGCTCGGCGCCGGCATCTGGACCTACCTGCCGTGGATCGGCAACGTGGAGCCGCGGCAGACGCCGTTCCTGAACGTGCCGTTCCTGTTCGTGCGCACGCTCGGTGGGCTCGCGCTGTTCACGTTCCTCGCGAACAAGCTGGTGGCGGCCTCGATGCGCCGTGACCTGCATGAGCTGACGCCGCACGTCTCGCCCAAGCTCAAGGCGCTGTACGAGAAGGCCGTGGGTACGTGGCGCGGCGATGAAGCCGAGGCCAAGTGGTATTCGCACGAAGCCGCCCATCTGGCGCCACAGCTCGCGCTGGCGTTCGTGGTGTTCTACAGCGTCATGTCGTGGGACTTCGTGTTGGCGTTGACGCCCAACTGGGTGAGCCCGTTGTTCGGCTGGTTCTTCTATGCCGGCGCGTTCATCTGCGCGGTGTGCGTGGTGGCGATCCTGGCGACCCGGCTGCGCGCGTTGCGTGGGCTCGAGGCCTACATCACCACGAACATGTTCTGGGACATCGGCAAGGTCATGTTCGCGTGGTGCATCTTCTGGGTCTACCTCATGTGGTCGCAGTACCTGCCGATCTGGTACGCGGACATGCCAGAAGAGACCTGGTGGGTGTTCTTGCGCTTCGAGGACCCGTGGCGGCCGTGGGCGTTCACCGCGTTCACGCTCATCTTCCTGATCCCGTTCCTCGGGCTCATGAACAAGACCAGCAAGACCAACCCCGCGTTGCTCACCACGTTCGGTTCCATCGCGCTCGCGGGCGTGTGGGTCGAGCGCCACGTGCTGGTGATGCCGTCGCTCAACCCGGACCAGGTCTGGATCGGCCTGCCCGAGGTCGGCGTGACGCTGGGTTTCATCGGGCTCTTCGGCTTCGCCGTGCAGGGCTTCCTGGCCAAGTACCCCTGCATCAAGGTGAGCGACGTGTTAGACGGCGCCGGAGGCCACGGGCACTGAGCCTGCGCCGCACGCGCGACGCTCTGGAACGCCCGGGTCCTCCGAACGAGGATCCGGGCGTTCGGCTTTGGGGCCGCGCCCGCGAGGCAGGGGGGACGCACCAGCAGTCGTATCGTGAACAGGTTGCCGGGATGGCGGAATGGCAGACGCAGCGGACTTAAAATCCGCAGGGCTTAAAGCCCGTGGGGGTTCAAGTCCCCCTCCCGGCACCAGCCTTCGATCCCCGCAGGTGGGGCGATCCGCAGCATCGCGCTCGAGCTTCGGCCGTCCGCATGCCACGTGTTGGCTGTGCCGGTGAGAGCCGGACTTCCGGTCTGGGTCGAACTCTCCGCTTAACATGTTCAGAGGTGCTCGGGGAGACTCCCTGCAGCCGGCCACACCATCATGAAAGGTCCGCGATGAACCCCTTGCGAATGGTCGTGCCCATGATCGCTCTCCTCGTCGGTGTGTGCGTGCCCGTGGCCCACGCCGGCACCTGGACGGTGGGGCCCAACTTCGGGATCGAGGCATTCCAGTCCAATGGCAGCGGGTTCGCGGTCTTCGCGGCACCGACGGGGGGCACGTCGTGGTCGCCGGGCCTGCGGGTGGGGCGGCTCTCCAAAGCGGAGCACTCCGCGTGGTATCTCGAGACCACGGCGCTCTACGAAAAGGATGAGAACAACTCGGCGAACAACATCATGGCCACGATCAACTGGCAGTACGGACTGCACCCGGAACGCAAGTCCTGCCTCTACGGCATCCTGGGTGGCGGTGTGCAACGCGATTCGTTCAGCAGCTTCTTCGGCCGCGTGACGAACTCCAGCCAGCTGCTTGGCTTCGGATTGGGACTGCGGCGGACCGTGAGCGAGGGGCACGGCGCGATCCGGGCGGAGCTCCGTTACGACGAGCTGCGGGACGATTCTGGCAGCCATGCCCACCTGCTCTCGCTTCGCTTCGGCAGTGATCTGTGGTTCAAGTGAGTCGAGGGGCTGCTCACCGGGAGGGAGCCTGAGCACCCCGCGCGCTCGCACGGTGCACGACGGGCGTCCGGGGCGCGCACGCTGGCGGCGGCGGGCCGGGCCCGGCCACTCGTCCGTCACCCGTCGAGGGCGCGGCGCACACGACACGGCGCAGAACGGGACTTGCCCGCCCGTGGGGGCGTGGTACAAGTAGCTTCCCCCCAGGCATTCCCGCAGCCCGTAGCCCACCGTGAGTGCCGTGATGCCCAACGCCCCCAAGCGCTTCTCGCCCCCGAGCCCGGAGCAGATCCAGCGGCTCAATGACATCGGCTGGCTCGAATCCGGAGAGGTCATCCTCTCCGAGATGGCGCTGCTGCCCGACGATGCCGCGTCCACGCCGGTCGCCCGGCAGATGCTGTTGATCCACGTGCTCAACTACCAGGGCGAGTACGACACCGCGGTGCGCGTGGCGCTGCGCGCCATCCGCAGCGCGCCGCGCTCGCACGAGGTGGGCGCACTGCTGCGCCAGCTGCTCGCGCACTCGCTGTCGCGCCTGGGGCACTTGGAGCGCGCCAAGCGCATCCTGTCGCGGCTGCTCGATCGTTCGGAGTCGCTCAAGCTGTCGCCGCAGCGCGTGCTGGCGCTGCTCGATGAACTCGCGCGCATCGCGCGTCGTCTGGGCGAACTGGGATTGGCGCGCCGCTGCCACGAACGCTCGCTGGCCGGTGCGACGCCCGGCTCGCTCAGCTGGTGTGCCATGAAGTTCAACCTCACGCACACCGAGCTGCGTGCCGGTGAGCTGGCCAAGGCGCACGCGCTGCTCGAAGAAGTCGAGCAGCACGTCATGGCGCAGCCGGGTGGCCGCATCGTGTTCGTGCTCGACGCCAGTTGGCTGTCGTACTGGATCGAGATGGCCGACGTGCGCGAAGCACAGCGCCAGTTGCAGGACCTGAAGGCGCACACCTCGCGCCAGCTGGGCCCGCGCGACCGGCTGCTGGTGCGCAACTACGAGGCCGAGGTGCTGCTCCTGAGTGGCCGCAACGACGAGGCCGCGCGCGAGTTCGAGTCCACGCTCGAGGAAGCGCTGGCCGCCGTCGGGCACGCGGACCTCGTGTCGTCACTGGCGCGCGGGCTCGCCGAGAGCCTGCACGCACTGGGCGACCACGAACGCGCCGAGGACCGCGCCTCGCTGGCCGTGCGCGCCGGGCATCGCGTGGACCGGTTGGAAGAGGTGACCGGGCTCAGGCTGCAGGGGCAGTGCGCCTGGGCCATGGGGCGGCAGTCGCTGGCGCTCGAGACGTTCGCGCGGGCGCGCCGCATGCACGTGGGCCTCGAGTTCACGCGCGAGTGCGCGCTGCTCGAGAAGAAGCTCGAACAGTTGGGCATCACACAGCTCGAGGTCCCGGCGCCGGCCGAGCCTGCGGGCCCACGCCCCGGCCGCGGCGCGAGCCGCGTGGAGGTCATCAAGCTGGCACTGCACGACGGGCGCGAGTTCCTCACCGCCGACCAGGAACTGCACCGCCAGCTTGTTCGTGCCGCGAACTCCGATCTGCCCGTGCTCATCGAGGGCGAGACCGGCACGGGCAAGGAACTCGTGGCGATGCTGCTGCACGAGCTGCGCACCATCTCGAGCGGGCCGTTCGTGGTGGCCGACTGCAGCGCGCTGCCCGAGACGCTGGTGGAGGCCGAGCTGTTCGGCGTCGCGCGCGGTGCTTACACCGGAGCCACCGAGGCGCGGGCCGGCATCGTGGCCAACTCCGAGGGCGGCACGCTGTTCCTGGACGAGCTGCCCGAGCTGTCGCTGATCGCGCAGGCGAAGCTCCTGCGCCTGCTTCAAGAAGGCACCTACCGGCGCGTGGGCGAGACCACCACGCGCAAGCTGCGCACGCGCTTCATCGCCGCCAGCAACCTGTCTCTTAT
>JBEBGT010000268.1:0-5204 GCA_040081365.1 Candidatus Eiseniibacteriota bacterium
TGGCGGCGAGCGCGGCGCGGCCCGGGCCGCCTGTCGGGGCGTCCCATGGGGGCGGAGGGGGCGGCCGCGCCGGGTGCGCGTCAACGACGGCCTGCGAATGCCATGGCGGGCATGGACTTGCGGCAACCCCTCAACGCCCCGCTGGGCGGGGCTGACGCCCAGATCCCCGCCCGCGGCCCGCACGCCGCCGCGCACGGCTTGCCGCTCCCCCACGCCGACAGTACGGTGCCGCGCCATGCGCATCCCCACGCGATTCGTCACCGACAGCTCGCTCGACCAGCTCGCACGACGGCTGCGCTTCCTGGGCTACGACGTCATCACGCATCGCGGCGCGCGGCTGGAGGAGCTGTGCGAAGACGCGCAGCGTCAGGGCCGCAGCGTGCTCACGTCCTCCCCGCGGCGGCCGGGGCGGTTCGCGGACGTGCCCGTGGTGCAGGTGGCGCGCGGCGACACGGCCGGCGCTCTGCGCATGATCGCCGCCGAGCACGCCCCCGCGACGGCGCCCTGGACCCGCTGCCCGCGCTGCAACGTGACGCTCCATGCGCGTTCGGCGTTCGAGGCGCGGGGAGAAGTGCCAGGTCGGGTCACGCGTGCGGCGGGCATGACGTTCCGCTCGTGCCCCGCGTGCGGCCAGTGGTTCTGGCCCGGCAGCCACGTGGCGCGATTGTCGGCGTGGTTCGAGCAGGTGTTGGGCCGGCCGGTCGATGGCCCGGCAGCCGAAGGGCCCGACCCCGGCCCATGACACGCCAGCCGAAGGCTGTTCCCCCCTCATCCTGTGGTAGTGGGACTTCAGCCTCGGGCTGAGAGTTTGGTTTCAACGACTTGCGGCCCCCGAACACCCCCACTGAACGATGTGTCGGTGGGGGCGACAGCCAGCGCCCGGGCAACGGCCGCGAACTCCTGCAATGGCAATATTTTGGCCAGCATCGGCCTCCCTCGTGCCCCGATGCGTGAACGCCTGGATCGGGATAACCCGTGATGCGGGACGAGTTTGGATACAGCAACCCCACCCGGGATTAATTCGTCGCAACGCGCATTCTCAGGTTGCACGAACCGTAGCCTTCACCGACAATCCTCGACGACGAACGAGTGCAGACTCGAAGTCGGGCCCGGAGAGAGACGTGGGGAGAGGCTCGATCAAAGTCGCGCCGTTCGTCATTTTATTTTGTGGTCCGATGTCACGCCGGGTGTGAGCGAGCCCCTTGCCCGCTCCGCCCGGCGTCATCGTTTTCGGTAGAGTCTCGTGCTGCCCGCGTCTGGGCCGCCCCGATCACCGATGCGCGCCGAAGTGCCTGGCCGTCCTCCCACACGCCACCACGCATGGACCTCTCCGTCGTCGTCGTCACCTATCGCTCGCGTGAACACGTCATCGCAGGCCTGCGCTCACTCGAGGCCGGGCTGCGCGCCCCGGCCGGCGCCACGCCGCTGACGTGGGAGTGCGTCGTGGTGGACAACGACTCGCACGACGGCACACCGGAGTTGGTCGCGCGCGAGACCCCGTGGGCGCGCCTGGTGCAGACGGGGGCCAACCTCGGCTACGCGAAGGCCGTGAACCGCGGCATCGCCGAGACCACGGGCGAGTTCGTGCTGGTGCTGAACCCCGACTGCGTGTGGGCCGCGGGCGGCATCCACGCCCTGGTGAGCTGGCAACGCGAGCACGCGCGCTGTGCGATCGCCGCGCCACGCATCCTCAACTCGGATGGCACGCTGGAATACAGCGCGCGCTCGTACCCCTCGCCGTTCGCGTTCCTGTTCAACCGCTACTCGCTGCTCACGCGGTTGTGGCCCGGCAACCCGTGGACGCGGCGCTACCTGCTGTCGGACTGGGACCACACCACCCCGCGCAGCGTGGACTGGGTGTCGGGCGCGGCCATGCTGGTGCGGCGTGCCGCCGCGGCCGAGGTGGGCGGCATGGACGAGGTGTTCTTCATGTTCAATGAGGACGTCGACTGGTGCCGCCGCATGAACCTGGCGGGCTGGACGGTGGACTACGTGGCGGCGGCCGAGGTCGTGCATCACATCGGCGCCAGCAAGGGCGAAGTCTCGAACCGGGTGATCCTCGAACGCCATCGCGGCATGATCCACTACTTCCGCAAGCATCACCCCGCACCAGGGCCGCTCGATGCGCTGGCCGCGTTCGTGATCATGACGCGCGCACGCCTTCTGGTATTCCTGAACGGGCGGTCGCGCTGATGCCCTATTCGCTGGCACTCGCGCTGGCGGCGGCCGCCGTGGCGTGGCTGCTCACCCCAATGGCGCGCGCGCTGGCGCTGCGCACCGGGGCGGTGGACCACCCGGGGCACCGCCGCATCCACGCCACGCCCACGCCACGCTTCGGGGGCTTGAGCCTCGCGGCCGCCGTGCTCGGCGTGGCGTGGGCCGCGCGCATCCTGCCGGGGCCGGCCCGTGAACTGGACCCGCTGCCGCTCCTGGGCCTCACCTGCGCGGCCGTGCCCATCCTGTTGCTGGGCGTGTACGACGACCGCTGGGGGGCCAGCCCGTGGGCCAAGCTGGCGGTACAGGCCGTGGCCGCGCTGGTGCTGGTGCGCTTCGGCTACGGCGTACCCCTGCTCACGAACCCGCTGGGGCCGGCCGTGGTCACGGGTGCCTGGAGCGTGCCGCTCACCGTGCTGTGGGTGATCCTGCTCACGAACGCCATCAACCTGATCGACGGCCTCGACGGGCTCGCCGCCGGGATCGTGGCCATCGCGTGCGGCGCGCTGTGGGTGACCGCACGCGGGCACGGCGACTTCTATGTGATGTTCGTGGCGGCACTGTTGTTGGGGTCGTGCGGTGGGTTCCTGTGGTGGAACCGGCCGCCGGCGCGCATCTTCATGGGCGACACGGGCAGCCAGTTCCTGGGCCTGACGCTGTCGGCGCTATCGCTGCTCGAGAACCGCAAGGGCACGGCCGCGCTCACGCTGCTGCTGCCGCTCGTGGCCCTGGGTGTCCCGCTCGCCGATAGTTCGCTGGCGTTCGTGCGCCGGGCGGTGCGCGGCCAGCACGTGTTCCGCGGCGATGCCGGCCACATCCACCACCGGCTGCTCGATGCCGGGCTGTCGCCCCGCGCTGCGTTGCTTGTGTTGTGGGCGCTCTCGGCGCTGTTCGGTGGCGCGGCCATCCTGCTCGAGCATCTGCCCCATCGCTGGACGCTGCCCGTGGTGAGCGCGCTCGCGCTGGTACTGCTCGCCGTGCTGTTCACCGCGCGCCACCGCGCCCGCGGCCGGCGCGATTGATCATGGGCCCGGCGCTGGTGCCGGGCCCATGACCGTGGCACCGCGCTCAGCGAGCGATCAAGCGCAACAGCGGCGCACTGCGCAGCGGCAGCGTGCGGCCGGCACTGGCGAGCCCGCGCCGCAACCGCGCCACCTCGCGCGCCGACGTCGCCATCGGCTCGGAGCTGGCGTGCAGCACCAACACGCGATCGCGGCCGTCGACGCGAACCGGCACGCTGAGTTCGTCGCGCTCGTCGAGCAGTTCGCTGGCCAACACCTCGCCGGGCGTCTCGCCACGCACCGCGCGTACTTCGATGCGCACCTGCGTTCCTTCGACCGAACGCTTGAGCGCGAAGCCCTCGCCCATGCCGTCGGCCAGCGTGACGGCGAACTCCCGCCCGAACGCCAACGCGGCATCGGCGAGCGGCCCCGCCCCGCGCAGGCCCGGCGTGCGCGCGTCATCGCCCAGGACCAGACCGGCCACACCCGCGCGCAACGCGGCACGGCGCGGGGCCACGCTGGCACTGGCATCGAACAGCGACCACGTCGTGAGATCCTCGGCCGGACCGTCGGGGATGCGGCCGCCGCCGCCCAGCCCGAAGCACGACAGGCTCATGGCGCAGGTCTGCGGCCCTTCGATGCACAGGATCGCGCCCGTGGGCGCCGGCACACAGCGCATGTGCACGTCGCAGGCGCGGCAGCCGGCGGCTGCCGGCGCGGCGTGCGGGAACGAGAGGAGCAGCAGCAGCGTGGCAGGCACCAACAGACTTGAACGGGACATGAGGCGGACTCCAGCGGGGGCGGGAATCGCGGGGGCGCGTGGCGGACCGGCGGACCGGCCCGGGTCGCGCGCGCGCACCGGCAGTGCCGGCGTGCGGCGTGTGCCGGTGGGCATTGCACCGTTCGTGCCGCGCGCAGGTGGCGGCGCAACAAGCAGAACCGCCTCACGTGGCGGCCACGGTGTGCACGGTGTGGGACCGTCGTGCACAGCGGGCCGTCCGCGTGAGGCGGCGTCGGCGTTGCCTCAGGGCTGCTTCAGTACGTCAGCGACCAGCTTCCCTTCACCGTCCACAGCGTCTCGGTGTCCTTGCTCAGGCCGAACGTGGGGTTCACGGTGCCGCCCCGCGCATCCACCCGCGCCACGCGCGCGTCGATGCCGATCACGTGGCGATCGTCGAGCGCCGACGTGAAGCCGAACGAGAAGTGCGGACCGCCCGTGGTGGTGGTCGTGTACTCCGGCGGGGTGCGATAGTTCTTGCGCAGGTAGAAACCGCCTCCGACGCCCACGTACGGACGCACCGACGTGTGCCAGTTGAAGTGGCGCTGGAACTCGCCCGTGAACGGTGCGGCCAGGTCGGCCGCGGCGCCGAAGCGGCCGAGCACGTCGTAACCGGCACCGGCGGCGAACGCGTACTTGCGCGAGATCATGTGCTGGTAGCCGATTCCGTAGCCCAGGTAGCCGTTGCCGGCGAACTCGCCGTTGCGCTTGGCCCAGCCGGCGCGCAGCGACACCCAGTTGGTGCCCTTCGCGTACACACCATCTTCCTTCTTCTGCTCCTCGAGCGACTTCTCGGGGGCCTTGGCCTTCTTCACCTTGGGGGCCTTCGGGGCCTTGGCGGGCTTCGCCGCGGCGGCAGCCGCCGGCTTGGCGTCGGACTGGGCATGCGACGGCGCGGACATCAGGCCCGAGAGCAGCGACACCGCGGCGAGGACCGCGAGCATGCGCTGCAGGTTGGCGAGCAACTGGTTCACCCGAGACTCCTTTCGACTCGACGTATGCCCGGTCGGGCATCCCGGTGACACCGGGAACGATCGCGCGGCTCACGGCGAAGCCCGGGCGCGCGGACAGACAGGGCAAACTAACAGAGCGGCGAGCCGGGCCGCAACGCTGCGGGTCGCCGGGCGCGGAAGGCGGAAACTCCAGATCCGCCAGCACTTGGCGGATGCTGGCTCTGGGCGCGCCCGGCCGGTGCCGCCCCGGCCCCTTCC
>JBEBGT010000269.1:0-5202 GCA_040081365.1 Candidatus Eiseniibacteriota bacterium
TAAGAGACAGGTTGCTCGGCATGGGCGGCTCGAGCCTGGCACCCGAAGTGCTCGTGCGCGTGTTCGGCGTGCGCGCCGGCGGGCTGCCCCTGACCGTGCTCGACGACACGTCGCCTGCCTCGGTGCGCGCGGCCGCGGCGCTATGCGATCCGCGCCGCACGCTGGTGCTGGTGGCATCCAAGTCCGGGGGCACGGTGGAGGTGTCGTCGTTCGAGCGTGCGTTCTTCGCCCGCGCCGAGACCGTGAGCGGGGCCGAGGCCGGCCGCGCGTTCGCCGCCATCACCGACCCCGGCACCGCGCTCGAGACGCAGGCCGCGCAGAAGCACTACCGGCGCGTGTTCACGAATCCCGCCGATATCGGCGGACGCTACTCGGCCCTGTCCTGCTTCGGGCTCGTGCCTGCCGCGCTGCTCGGGCTCGACACTGCCGAACTGTGCCGCGAGGCCGAGGCCGAACGCGACGCGCTCGCGCACGACGGCGGCGCCGGGCTCCAAGTGGGTGCGGCACTCGGCGTCCTGGCCGCGGCCGGGCGCGACAAGCTCACGCTCGTGATGTCGCCCGAGCTCGCGCCGCTCGGCGTGTGGATCGAACAGCTGGTCGCCGAGAGCACCGGCAAGGAAGGGCGCGGCATCCTGCCGGTCGACGGCGAACGCCTCGCCTCGCCCGCCGCGTATGGCCACGACCGCGTGTTCGTGGCGATCGGCTTCGGCGCGCTGCCCAGCGCCACCACCCAGGCACTCGATGCGCTCGCGGCCGCGGGGCACCCGGTGATCCGCTGGACGCGCCAGTCGCTCGAGGAGATCGGCGCCGAGTTCATGCGCTGGGAGATCGCCACGGCCGTGGCCGGCGCCGTGCTGGGCGTGAACCCGTTTGACGAACCCAACGTGTCGGAGGCCAAGGCCGCGACGAAGACCGTGCTGCAACAGGTGGCCTCGTTGGGCGGCTTCCCCGCACACGAGCCGCGCGCGCGCGATGGCGCACTGGCGTTGCACGCGCCGGCGAGCATCGCCATCGATGGCACCGACGTGACCGGCTGGGCGGCCTCGTTCCTGCGCCTGTTGGGCCCCGGCGACTACGCGGCGGTGCTGGCGTACCTGCATCGTACCGACGCGCGCCACGGCGCGCTCGAGCGGTTGCGCCACGCGGTGCGCGACTCCCGCCACACCGCCACCACGCTGGGCTACGGGCCGCGCTACCTGCACTCGACCGGCCAGTTGCACAAGGGCGGGCCGCGCACCGGCGTGTTCCTGGAGATCACCGCGGAGGAGGGCGACGAGCCGATCCCGGGCGAGAGCCACGGCTTCCAGGTGCTGCGCGACGCACAGGCCGCGGGCGACTACGAGGTGTTGTCGGGGCACGAGCTGCGTGTCGTGCGCATCCATGTGAGCGGGGCACCCGAGGCCGGGCTCACCCGGCTCGCCGAAGCGTTCGAGCGCGCCGCGGCGCACGGCTGAGTCGCGCGCCGAACGCCACACGCAGGTGCAGTACACGCGGGCCGTGCGCTACACTCACGGCCCGCTCCTTCCTTTCCGCCTCGGGATCCTTCATGCGCCTGCTCCGCCGATCGCACCCCGCCCTGACGGCCGCACTGCTCGTGGCCACCTTGCTGGTCTCGCCCGCGCACGCGGCGGGCGCCAGCGCGCCACCCGCCGCCAAGCGCGCGCCGCGGGCCGCGGCCGCGGCCGCAGCCGACAGCCCGGCTGCCCGCAAGGCGCTGGCCGCCGTGGTCGAGCGCTACCGCACGCTCACGAGCTACCGGCTCGAGGGCGTCGCCACCTCCGATGCCGGCAATGCCGAGGCCAGCAACGTCACGCACACGTCGCTGCAGTTCGCCGTTCAGCGTCCCGGCCGGTTCTCGAGCCGCGTGCGCAACACCGAGATGGACACCCGCATGATCTCGGACGGTGACACGCTGTGGACGATCGTGCCCGGGATCGGCCAGTACCAGGTGCAGGCCATGGCCACGCTGCGCGCGAGCGCCGACAGCCTGGCACTGTCGCGCCAGTTCGACCCTGCCGGAGAGTACGCCCGGCTCCTGGACGGCGTCACCGCCGTGCGCGCGCTCGGGCGCGACACCGTGCACACGGCGCGCGGAACGGTGGCGTGCGAACGCTACTCGCTCGTCGCCCCCAACGAGCAGGCGGCCGCCCAGGGGGTCACGATGTCGCCGCGCGTGGTGTGGGTCGATCCCGCGAGCCACATGGTCTACATGGACTCGGTACGGCTCGAACAGAAGCAAGCGCAACTCGGCGCGGTGCATGCCATCAACGTCACGCGCATGATCGTGGCCGATGCGAACCCCGAGTTGCCCGCCGGGCTGTTCCGCTACACGAACGCCGAGGGGCTGCGCCGCGTGCGCCGCTTCATGCGAAACTCGCCCGAGCACTCCGCCATGGAAGGCCAGGCCGCCAAGGACTTCACGCTCGAGCCACTGGGTGGCGGCACGGCGGTGAAGCTGTCCTCGCTCAAGGGCAAGGTCGTGGTGCTCGACTTCTGGGCCACTTGGTGCGGTCCGTGCCGCGGCTGGCTGCCGATCGTGGCGAAGGTGAGCCGCGACTATGCGGCCAAGGGCGTCGTCGTCTATGCGGTCAACGAACGCGAGGACGAGACGAAAGTGCGCGCCTACCTCGACAAGCAGAAGCTCGACGTGCCCGTGCTCATGGATCTCTCGGGCATGGTCGGCCAGCAGTACCGCGCCTCGTCGATCCCGCTCACCGTGGTCATCGGCCGCGACGGCCAGGTGTTCCGGGTGCTGCTCGGCCTGCATGGCGAGGACGACCTGCGCGACGTGCTGAACGAGGCCGGCATCGACTGAGGCCGCGTTCGTACCCGCTCAGGCGGGCGGGGCCGCGAACCACGCCGAAGCCTCGGCGAGGTCCACGTTGCCTCCGGACAGCACCACGCCCACACGGCGGCCCGCCAGCCGCACCTTGCCGCTCAGCAGTGCGGCCACGGCCAGTGCACCGGTCGGCTCGACCACCAACTTGGTGCGCTCCCACAGGAATCGCATGGCGGCCACGACCTCGAGGTCGGAACAACTCACGAACTCGTGGGCGTAGCGCTGCACCAGTGCGAACGTGAGATCGCTCAGCATGGGCGTGCGCGCCCCGTCGCAGATGGTGTCGGGATGCTCGGCCGCCTGCAGCACGCCGCTACGGAACGAGCGGCCGGCGTCATCCCCGGTGTCGGGCTCCACTCCGATCACGCGCGTGGCGCTGCCATGCAGCGTGGCGGCGAGTGCGGTGCCCGACAGGAGCCCACCCCCGCCGACCGGCGCCAGGATCGCGTCCAGCGATCCCGCGTCCTCGAGCAGTTCCGCCGCCGCGGTGCCCTGGCCCGCCACGATCTCGGGATGGTCGTAGGGCGCCATGAGCGTGGCGCCGCGCTCGGCGGCGAGCCGCTCGGCGAGGCGGTGCCGCGTCTCGCCCATCTGGTCGTAATGCAGGATCGTGGCGCCGTAACCGGCCGTGGCCGCCCGTTTGGCGGCCGGCGCGAACGACGGCATCGCCACGGTGCAGGGCACGCCGTGCAGCCGGCAGGACAGCGCCGCGGCCTGCGCGTGGTTGCCCGACGAATAGGTGATGATGCCGCGCGCGCGCTGCTCGGCGGACAGCGCCCCCATGAAGTTCCACGCGCCGCGGAACTTGAACGCGCCGATGCGCTGCAGGTTCTCGCACTTCAGGAACACGCGCGCACCCGTGGCCTCGTCCAACTGGCGCGACGTGACGAGCGCGGTGCGATGCGCCGCTGCGCCGACGCGCTGGCGCGCCGCCGCGAACCGCGCGGTCATGTCCTCGTGCGTGGGAACGCCGTGGGCCGCGACCCAGCCGGAGGCGCTCAACCGCCGGCTCCTCCGCCCAGCTCCAGGCCGGGCTCGGTCTGCCGCGCGGGATCCAGCGCGGCGTCGATCTCGGCCTTCGACAACGTCGTCATCTCGGCCGCCAGCTCGCGCACGGGGCGGCGCTCCTTGAAGCTGCGCTTCGCGATCTCGGCCGCCTTGTCATAGCCGATGAGCGGGTTCAATGCGGTGGCCATGCTGGGCGAGATCTCGATGTAGTCGCGGCATGTGTCCACGTTGGCCACGAGCCCGGCCAGTGCCTTGTCCGCGAACACGCGCGCGGCACCCGCCAGCAGCGCGATGCTCTCGAGCAGGTTCTTCGCCATCATGGGCAACATGACGTTCAGGTCGAGCTGGCCCCACTGCGCGCCCACGGTGATCGCGGTGTGATTGCCCATGACCTGCGCGCCCACCATGGTGACCGCTTCGCACACCACCGGGTTCACCTTGCCCGGCATGATGCTGGAGCCGGGCTGGATCGCCGGCAGCGTGACCTCGCCCAGCCCGCAGCGCGGACCCGAGTTCATGAGCCGGACATCGTTCGCGATCTTCATGAGGCTCGCGGCCACCGAGTTGAGCGCACCGCTCGCCCAGCAGGCGCCGTCCTGCGCGCCCTGCGCCTCGAAGTGGTTGGGCGCCTCGGCGAACGCCGTGCCCGCGAGCTTGCCGATCTCGGACGCCATGCGGTGCCCGAACTCGGGATGCGTGTTGAGCCCGGTGCCCACGGCCGTGCCGCCGATGGCCAGCTCACGCAAGTCGGGGAGCGTGGCCTTGATGCGCGCCAGTCCATGCGTCAGTTGCGAGGCGTATCCCGAGAACTCCTGCCCGAGCCGGATCGGCGTGGCGTCCATGAGATGCGTGCGGCCGGTCTTCAGTACGCCATGGAACTCGTGCGACTTCTCGTCGAGCACCTTCCACAGCCGCGCCAGGCTCGGCAACAGGTCGCGCTCGATCTGCACCACGGCGGACACATGTAATGCCGTGGGGATGACGTCGTTGCTGCTCTGCCCGAAGTTCACGTGGTCGTTGGGGTGCACCTTGAGACCCGAGGCGCGCGACGCGAGCCGCGCGATGACCTCGTTGGCGTTCATGTTCGACGACGTGCCGCTGCCGGTCTGGAACACGTCGATCGGGAACTCGGCGTCCCACTTGCCCTCGGACACTTCGATGGCGGCCTTCTCGATGGCATCGGCGATCGGCTTCTCGAGCAGGCCGAGGTCGCGATTGACGCGTGCCGCGGCGGCCTTGATGAGCCCGAGCGTGTGGATGAACGCGGGCGGCAGCGGCTTGCCCGAGATGGGGAAGTTCTCGACCGCGCGCTGCGTCTGCGGCCCCCACAGCGCGGCCGCGGGCACCTTCATCTC
>JBEBGT010000270.1:0-5196 GCA_040081365.1 Candidatus Eiseniibacteriota bacterium
GTCGTCGGTGAAGAAGTGCGTCTGCAGTTCGCGCACCTCGAGCAGCGGCTCGACGCTCTCGGGAGTCTTCGCCTGGCTCATCCCCTGCCTCCCGCACTGCGGCGCGGATCGAGCGCGTCACGCAGGCCGTCACCGAAGAAGTTGAACGCCATGACCGTGAGGAAGATGGCGGTGCCCGGGGCGAGCAGCATCCACGGGAACGAGGTCAGTACGCGCTGACTGCGCGCGGCGTTCAGCATATTGCCCCAACTCGCGGCCGGCGGCTGCACGCCGAGGCCGAGGAAGCTCAGGAAGACCTCGCCCAGGATGTAGCCGGGCACGGCCACCGTGGCCGCGACGATCGTGAACGACATCGTATTGGGCAGGATGTGCCGCACGATGATGCGCAGGCGCGACGCCCCCATCGCCTCGGCCGCGAGCACGTACTCGGCCTGGCGCAGCGACAGCACCATGCCGCGGATGACACGCGCGAGCCCGGCCCAGCCGATGAATGCCAGGATCGCGACGATGGCCAGATAGGTCTGTTGGCTCGGCAGGTCGAGCGGGAACACGCCGCGCAGCGCCACGATGAGATAGAGCCCGGGGATGCTCAGCAGCAGCTCGGTCCCGCGCATGATGACAACGTCGACCCAGCCACCCAAATAGCCGCTGATGCCGCCGAGCAACAGGCCGAGCGTGAACGAGATCACGATGCCGACGATCCCCACCGTGAGCGAGACCTGCGAGCCGTACAGGAGCCTCGTCCAGACGTCGCGCCCCGTGTCGTCGGCGCCCAGCACGAAGATGCGGCCCGGAGGCTCGACGCCGAACAGGTGGCGGTCGCACGGCACGACGCCGAACAACCGGTAAGCCGCGCCGCGCGGGAACCACTGCAGCGCATAGCGGCGCGACGTGTCGGGCGTGTAGCGCTGGTCGAAGCCGCCCTGGGTGCCATACACGAACGGCCGCGCATGCCACCGCCCGCTCGCATCGCGCAGGTGGAGCGGCGTGGGGGGATGGAAGAAGTGCTCGCGGTCGATGTCGCTCTCGGCGTAGGGTGCCAGGAACGGCGCGAGCAACGCCATGCTGTAGAGCACCACGAGCAGCGCGCCCCCGGCGATCGCGAGCGGGCTCCGGCGCAGCGCACGCCAGAACACTCGTGCGGGCGTCTGCACGGTCAGGGGCAGCACGACGGCAGCTCGCGGCTCAGTCATGGCGGATCCGCGGGTCGGCCACGGCCAGCAACACATCGGCCACCAGGTTGCCGGCGATGAGCACCGTGGAGGCCATGAGCACCGAACCCATGACCAGGTACTGATCGTGCGTGTTGAGCGCCTCGAGCGTGATGCTGCCGAGGCCGGGCCACGAGAAGATGGTCTCCGCCACGAACGAGCCCGAGACCAGCGAGCCGAGCGTGAACCCGAACAGCGTGATGAGCGGATTCAAGGCATTGCGCAGCGCATGGCGCGTGATGACCTGATGCTCCGGCAGGCCCTTGGCGCGCGCGGTGGTCACGTAGTCGAGCTTCAGTTGATCGAGCAGGCTCGCGCGCATCTGTCGCATGCGGCTTGCGAGCGGCACCATGCCGACCACGATCGCGGGTAGCGCCAGATGGCGCAGCAGGTCACCCAGCTTCTGGATCGCCGTGAAGTCCTCGAAATCGAGGTCGCGCATGCCGCCGACCGGGAACCAGCCCGTCGCGGCCGCCAGCCACAGCAGCAGCAGGCCGCTCAGCACCTCGGGCACGCTCAGCCACACGAATGCCGCGAACGACAAGGCCCGATCCGCCACGCCATATTGCCGCACGGCCGCCAGCAGACCGAGCGGGATCGCGAGCCCCCAGGTGACGAGGCCGGCCGCGGAGGCCAACAGCAGGGTGTTGCCGAGCCCGGTGCGCAGGACCTCGAACACGGGCTGGTGGCGCGCGAACGACTCCCCGAAATCGAAGTGCAGGAAGATGTTCTTCAGGTACAGGAAGTACTGCACCCACCATGGCCGGTCGAGACCGAAGCGGTGCCGCATGGCCTCGAGCGTCGCACTCGAGATCTGGGGGTTGTCGGCCATCGTGGCCAGGAAGTCCCCCGGCGCCAGCTTCAGCAGCAGGAACGTGAGGGCGGAGATCCCGAACAGCAGGGGGATCGTCTGGAGGAGTCGCCGTAGCAGGAAGGTCCGCATCCGGGACGGATCAGTTCGCCTTCGGTGCGTGCTTCTGGAAGATCTCTTGCGAGTTCCACAGGATGCGGTGCGGCATCGGGCTCGGGTGCACGTTCCCGAAGCGGCTGTTCACCGGCAGCCGCATGAGCGGTGTCGGCAGGAAGATCACGAACGCCTCGTCGTTGAGGATCTGCGCCATCTCGTGATAGGCCGCCTTGCGCGCCGCCAGGTCGGGTGTGGCGACATTGCGGGCGAAGGCGTCGTTCAAGCGCTGCTCCGCCGGCGTGTCGGGCTTGCCCTCGGGCTGCTTCATGTTCCAGTAGTGTGTCCCGCCGGTGGACTTCCAGAAGTTGGCGCCCATGCCGGGGTCCGCCGGTACGGCCGAACCCAGACCCAGCAGGCAGGCGTCGTAATCCTGGTCCCCGCGCGTCTTGCTGATGAGCGTGCTGAAGTCGAGCCCGCTCGGGACCAGCTTCACGCCGACCTTGGCGAGGTCGTCCTGGAGCAGCGTGGCGATGCTGGCGCGCAGCTTGTTGTCGCCGTTGAAGATCAGCGTGAAGCTCACATCGTGCCCCTGCGCGTCCTCGCGCACACCGTCGCCATTGCGGTCCTTCATGCCGAGTTGGTCCAGGAGCGCCATGGCCTTGTCGCGGTCGAAGTCGGCGGCCGTGAGCGTGGAGTCGTACCAGCGCGGGTTGCCTTGCGTGAGGATGCCCCAGCCTTTGACGGCATAGCCGAAGAACGGCCCCTTGATGAGCGCGTCGCGGTCGATGGCATACGACACCGCACGGCGGAACTCAGGTCGGGAGAACCACGCGTACTTGTACCCCTCGACCTTGGGCGTCCCCGCCGGCTTGCCCCCCTTCTCAGCCTTGCGCACACGGTTGAGGTTGAACCACAGGAAGTTCGTGTTGAACGAGGTGCCGATATCGTGGAGCGTGAAGCCCTTGGTCTTCGAGTCGGCCTCGTATTTCGCGTAGTCCTCGGCCTTCACGTTATCGAGGCCGTCGAGTTCACCGGCATGGAACATCTGCGCGGCGGCGTCCTGGTCCTTGGCCACCCGGAACACCAGCTCGTCGAGGTACGGCAGCCGGCGGTTCTGCGCGTCGACACCGAACCAGTAGGGATTGCGCTCGAGCACGGTCTTCTCGTTCTCGGTGTAGGCCTTGAGCTTCCAGGGCCCGCTCGTGACCAGGCTCTCGGGTGCGGTCGCCGTGTTGTACATGGGTGCGAACTGCCCCGCCCGGAATGCCGGCTCGAGGATGTGCTTGGGCACGATCCGCAGATTCGCGACGTGCGAGAGCAACAGCGCGTCGGGGCCCGGCGCGGTGACCACGACCGTGTAGGAGTCGGGCGCGCTGTAGGTGTACGGCACGAACTTGCCGGCGACCTCCATCGTGAGGCCGTCCTGCATAGTGGGGTGCAGCACCGGATCCATGATGACGTCGAGCCCGAAGATCACGTCGGCGCTGGTGATCGGGTGGCCATCCGAGAAGCTGGCCCCGCGCCGCAAGTGGTAGGTGACCGTGCGCGCGTCCGGCGACATCTCCCACGACTTGGCCAGCACGGGGATGTCCTCCTGCGTGCGGTAATCGATGTCGGTGAGCGAGATGAACATCTGGCTGATGATCTCGTTCGACGAGGTCTCGTTGGCCATGATGGGATTGAGCGTCTTGGGGCTCGCCGTGGCGCCGACCACGAAGCGGCCGCCGTACTGCCCCGGCGCGTCCATGGCGACGGCGAGCGGTTCCGCGGGCAGCGGCAGGCGGTCCACGTAAGCGCTCTTCGACTTCGCTCCCCCACCGCAGCCGGCGAGCAAGGCCACCGACACCACGACCAGCGCGAACACGACGGCAGCGACTCGCTTACGCATCCCACCCTCCGTTCCCAGCAGCGGTTCCGTCCGCGACCAGCACATGGCACGCGGCGACCGGTCGCGGCGCAGTATAGGGAGCGCGCTCGGCGCGAGGCAATCACCCGCACCGGCCCGTTCACGGATGCGGCTCGCCGTCGGCCCGGCGCGGTCGCACCCGGCGCCGACTCAGCGCCGAGGCGGCAGGCCCAGTTCGGCGGCACCGTGTTCGCCCTCGAGCCGGCGCGCTCCCGGCCACTCGTGCGCCAGGGCCTGTGCGAGCCGGACGAGCGACCGATCCGGGCCCAGCGCCGAGCCCGCCTCGGCCGCACCTTGCCGCCACTCTTGGCGGAGCGCCGCGCGTTGCGCCTCGGGGACCCGCATGTAGTCCGCGAGCCGCACGTGCGAGTGCCCGAGCAACAGGCTGCCCTGTTGCAAGAGTGCGCCGCGCACCGCGCGCTGGGCGATGCCCGCGAGCTTGCGTCCGCCGAGCACGAGCTCATGGCGCGCCGTGGACGCGAAGCACGGCGGTGCGGCCCCGGAACGCGCGCGCGGCGCACCGGGACCGCGCGGCGTCCCGGGCGCGAGTTCCGCGGGCACGCCCAGGTGCTGGAAGGCGGCGGCGAGCAACGCCCCCGTGCGCGCATAGGCCTCGGCCGGCGTCGGCGCCCAGCCCGAAGCCCCGAGTGGTGTCACCAGCGAGAATGTCCACTCCTCGTCGTGCCAGATCGCACGGCCACCGGTGGGCCGCACGGCCCACGGGATGGCTTCTGCAGCAAGGCGGGCCAGGTCCAGCTCCCTGGCCGGGTCCTGCGCGCGCCCCACCGTGATGCCCGCCGGGGCGAACGTGAACAGTCGCAGCACGACGTCCTCCGCTCCCTCCGCGGCCCGCTCCAGGAGCGCAGCATCGCGCGCCATGTTCGCGGGTGCGTCATGCGCGCCGTCGAGCCATAGCCACAGCGCGGGGGCGCCCGCGGCCGCGGCAAATTGGTCCTCGCTGAGCAGGCGGTCACCGGTGCACAACCGGGTTTGGGAGAGCCCCACCAGCGCCTGGCCCGGTGTACCATCCAGAGCACTCATGGCCAGTTGGGTCTCCACGTTGGACTCCGCGCCCGAATTGATGGAAACCCCCTGCGGGTCGACGCCATCAAAAGAGCGACCGGTGGGCTGATGATAGACGGGTAGGCCGGCCACGTTAGAACCACTGAACC
>JBEBGT010000271.1:0-5173 GCA_040081365.1 Candidatus Eiseniibacteriota bacterium
ACGTAATAGTAGTACGGCGTGTGCGACGACCAGCACTGCGGACCCCAAGCCCAACCCCAGTTCACGCGGAAGTCGATGACGCTGCAGTTGGCGTAGTACGGATCGAACCCCTCCCACCACGCCCAGCGGTTCGGGCGATGGCAGTCGTTGCACAGGTAGCGCGGGTAGCGCACCTGCTCATGCACGTAATAGGTGGCGTAGGAACTCGCGAACGTCTCGAGGTCGGCCGGCCGGTCCATGATGCGGCGGCGGATGCGCTCCATGGCCACGTACGGGTCGCCCATGACGCGGCCCTGCTCGTCGAAGCCGTCGTCGTCCTTGGTGAGCCCCTGACGGTCGCCGTCGTTGTCGGAGTCGCGCGCATCTTCATAGCCGATCGCCGCGGCCTGCGGATCGAACGGGCGCAGATACCACGGCAAGTCGCGGAACGGGCGGTCGGACGCGATCGCGACGATGAAGCCCTGACCGGTCTGCTGCTCGACCTGCAGCTGGTAGTCGGCGGCATCGTCGGGCAGGCGCAGCGTGCGCTTGGCCTCGACTCGGCCGGTGCCGCGGTTCCACGGATACAGCAAGTTCACTCGGCCGTCGGCATCGAGCTCGTACACGAGCAGGTAGGCGTCCTCGGTGGTGCGCACCTTGACGCGCATGGGATCGCCGGGCTGGTACACGGCGTCGTTGCCGCGGTCGGTCCACACCTCGACGTCGAGTCGGCGCGCGAACGACGGGGCAACGGCCGCGATGAGCAGCAGCAGCGCGGCCGGGAGGGCGCGGGCGATGCGGCTCGGGGAGATGAACATGGCTGGCTCCTTCAGGATCGTGAAGCCACGGTCGGTCCGCGGCTTCACGGGGAGGCCGGGGCCCATGCGAGCGACGGTCTCCGGGGTGGATCCCCGGCGGACGGGCCGCCGAGGGGCGAAGCGTGCCCGCCGGAGGCGTGTACCGGCGGGGTGCGGCCTGAGAACTAGCGGATCCAGTGGATCGGGCGCAGCTGCTGCGTCTCGGACGGCGCGCGACGGGCGCGCAGTTCGGGATTGCCCTGGGCGGTCTGATAGGCCCAGTCGAAGCTCACCAGCGAACCCGACAGTCCGGTGACCCGGAACTTGGCGTAGTGGTCGTCGCGCGTCCACACGATGTAGACGTGACCGGGGATGAGTTCCGCCGTGCCCGTGGGCGACCAGCCCTTGTCGGGACCGACCGGCGAGAAATCCACGGCATCCATGCTCGAAGCATAACCCGCGTCCTGGATGTCGGTGTTCAGGTCCTTGCAGAACATCTGAGCGACCGAGCCGTTGTCCCCGAAGAACACGTCGACGGTGGGATCGGTCGAGGCCTTGGCGACGAACGCCGAGAAGTCCCAGCCCGCCCCGGTGGTGGTGTTGACGAAGTTGTTGAGCGTGCCGCTGCCCGCGGGTCGCGGCGTGTCGAAGACGTCCTCGGGCGTGAGCGCGCTCTCGTTGCCGGCGCGGTCGACCGCGGCCACGGCGAAGTAGCGGGTCACCCCGTTGCCGAGCCCGGTCACGATGAACTGCGTCGCGCTGGTGGTTCCGATGCGGTCGTAGGGGCAGTCGGTTCCGCTGGCGCAGGCGGCCTGGTAGACACGGTAGCCCGCCACGTCGGATTCCGTGTTGGCCAGCCAGTTGAGCCGCGCCTGGCCGTCACCCGTGACGCTGAACAGTCCGCGCGGGGCGGCCGGCGGGGTGATGTCACGTGGGGCCGTGGATGAGGTCGAGTCGTCGCACCCGGCCAGGCCGAGCGCGGCGAGCACCACCAGGATCGGGATCGCCTTGCGCATGGGGTGCTCCTCCTGCTGGACGCCCAGCGGGCGTCGGTTCTTGAGCTGCGGGACAGCCCGGTACAGGGCAACACGCGTGCCATGCAGGCGATACCGGCTCCGGCACGCGGTCCTCGAGCGGATTCTACGCGAATTCCGCGCGGATTGCGGGGTTCTCACGCAAAACGAGACCGCCGCCGGGGAGCGACCCCGGCGGCGGTGCGGTGTGCGCCACGGACTCAGGTGTGTGACGGGCGCTACACCGTCTGAAAAAGGGACACCGGCGATGTTGCATCGCGACTTGAGCCTCGACATCCCCCAGTGTTGGCCCACCTCGCGATCGACCGGTGTCCAAGAACCCCCGGGGATGGATCTCTTAGCGCCGAAACCGCTGACCGGGTTCTACATGCGGTCCCGGCGAGAGCCGTCCCTCCACCCCGCGGAGGATTTCCTGGATACAGAAAGATCGGGTTGCTGCTTTGGTCCAAGCTAGCCGGTCGCAGAGTCCGATACGTTGTCAGTTCAGACGGGGCTCGTACCCTCGACCGGACTCCGGCGAACCGGCTAGCTCAGATGGCCTACTCGGCGGTGAACCGCCGCTGCTGCTGTGCTGCGGTGCTTCTGTAGCGGTGCTGCTTGGAGGTCCCCCCCTCCGCCAGACTGCTAATGCACCCCGCATGCCAGTCGCATCACAGACTGTGAACAATCCTGTAAGTTGTTGTCGCCTTTGGTCCCACGCGCCAGGCACTCGATCCCCCGCGCTCACCACGCCGGTCCCCGCGCTGGCATGAAGTGGAAAGGAGTTAGCAAAGCATCGGCCCCGCGCAGCTAAGTCGTTGCGCGGGGCCGATGTGTCTATGAAGTTCTTTTACGGTGTCACCTGGAAGATAGTTTTACGGACGGGACACCTCGAGCCCATAGGTGCGGATGCGGCCGAGCAGCGTGGGATAGCTGAGCCCCAACTCGCGCGCGACGCGCGCCTTGTTGCCGTGGAAGCGCTCGAGCGCTTCGGCGATCACCTGCTTCTCGAGCTCCGACACGCTGCTGCGCAGCGTGCGCGTGCGGCCCGTGGCGGACATGGGCTCGAGCGTGCTCGCCGGCGCGGGTGCGTGTGCGCGGGCCGCGGCGCGGTCCTCGCGCATCTCGGTGGGCAGCAGGTCCATGCCGAGCGTGTCGCCCTCGTCGGCGAGCACGACCATGCGCTTCACGGTCTTCTCCAGCTCGCGCACGTTGCCGCGCCACTCGTTCTCGAGGAACAGCCGCACCACTTCAGGCGCGAAGCCGCGCACGGGTTTGTCCATCTGCTTGGAGTACAGCGCCAGGAAGTGCTGCGCCAGCACCGGGATGTCCTCGCGCCGCTCGCGCAGCGACGGCACACGCACGGTGATGTCGTTGAGGCGGTAATAGAGGTCCTCGAGGAAGCGTCCTTCGCGGATGCGCTCGCGCAGGTCGCCACCGGTCGCGCAGATGACGCGCGCCTCGACCTTGCGCGTGCGCGTCGCGCCCACGGGGCGGATCTCGCCGCGATCGAGCACATGCAGCAGTTTGGCCTGCACGGCCTCGGGGATCTTCTCGATCTCGTCCAGGAAGATCGTGCCGCCGGCGGCCTCTTCGAACAGGCCGGTCTTGTCGCGATTGGCGCCGGTGAACGCGCCCTGCACGTAACCGAACAGCTCGGACTCCAACAGGTGCTCGGGCAGCGCGGCGCAGTTGACCTGCACGAATGGCCGGTCTCGGCGATTGGAGACCTCGTGCACGACCTGGGCGAACATGCCCTTGCCGGTGCCGGTCTCGCCCATGAACAGGATGGTGGCCGAGCTGTCGGCGACCTTGCGCAGCAACTGCATGATGCTGCCCATCTCGCGCGACTGGCTCACCACGCGCTCGGTACCCGGCGTGGGACGCAACTGGTCGCGCAACTGCTGGTTCTCGGCGAGCAACTTGCTGCGCTGGGCCTCGACCACGGCGACCGCGGCGCTGTTGGCGAGCACGGCGAGCAGGTTCAACTCGCGCTGCTTGAACGCACCGAGCAGGTTGTCGTTCAAGCGGTCGACGTACACCAGACCCACCGCCTGCGACGGGAAGTTGAGCGGCACGCACACGAGCGAGCCCACCCCCTCGAGCGCATCGGCCAGGGCGACGGTGAAGCGCGGGTCGGCGGCCACGCGGCTCGAGAACACCGGGCCGTTCTCGGCCAGGCGGTTGCCCGACGCCGATTCGATGACGCGCAGCATGCGGCGGGCGCGATCGCGCCCCAGGCCGTGCTGGGCCACGACGTCGAGCCGGCCGGGAGCGCCGCTGAACGCCACGAAGCCGCGGTCACCACCGGCGTGCTCGACCGCCAGCTTCACGATCTGGGCGAGCAGGCCGTCGACGTCGGCGGAATCGCGGAACAGCCGGTTGGCCTCTTCGAGCGCGCGGAACTCGTTGCACGTGGACAGCGACACCGCCACGTACTGCTGCTCGATGTCCCGGCGCAGCGACACCGCGCGGCCCTCGGCCTCGGGGTCGTTGCTCTCGGTGAGCCACTGCTCGGCCTGTTCCAGCAGCGACAGCGCCTGGTCGTAGCGCTCGCGCTCGGATTCGAGGCGCGCCAGCGACAACAGCGACTCGGCCGCGAGCGGCACGATGTTCAACTGGCGGAAGATGACAGCGGCACGGCGTGCGGCATCGGCCACCGGCTCGATGGCGAGGCGGCTGCGTACGCTGGACGACATCAGCCCCAGATTCTCGGCCCACGCCGCCAACGTGGTGGCGAGCTCATAGAGCTCACCGAGCTGCTCGAACACGATGGCCGCGGCCTGCAGGCGCGTCTCCATGGTGCTCGCGTCGCCCTTGAGCGCGTCGAGCCGCGCGAGTTCGCGCAGTGCGATGGAGTGCTCGATGCGATCGCCCGAGGACTCGGCCATGGCGAGGCCGCGCGACAACTGCACGTGCGCCTCGGAGGTGCGCCCGACCAGACGCAGCGCGATGCCGAGCCGGATGGTGAGTTCCATGACGACGTCGCCCTGGGGCGCACGCGAACGCGCCTCTTCGAGCGAGGGTTCGATGAGCGCGATGGCGGCCGGCCCGTTGCCGCGGTCGAGTTCGACCTCGGCGAGGAACTCGCGCGCGAGTTCGACTTCGCGCCGCGCGCCGGCCTGATGGGCCAGTTCCTGTGCCGAGAGGAACAACTCCTCGGCCTTGTCGAGCTGGCGGCGGCGGCGGGCCAGCATGCCGAGTGCGAGTTGAGCGCCAGCTTCGCCGGCCTTGTGCGACAACTCGCGGGCGATGCGCAGGGACTGCCGATAGTGCTCCTCGGCGACGTCCCACTGCCCGAGGCGGAAGCGGATGAGCCCGAGGTTCTGGTGGTGCGTGCGCATGCGGGCGAACAACCCCTTGCGCTCGTCGATCTCGAGCGCC
>JBEBGT010000272.1:0-5194 GCA_040081365.1 Candidatus Eiseniibacteriota bacterium
GGATGTCGCGCTGCGCGCGTTCGTCCTGACCGCCGAGTGCGAAGCCCTTGTCCCCGCCCGAGGTGCCCGCGTTGAGCGAGGCCATGAGCTCCAGCGTGAGCCGCAGCGTCTCTGGCGTGCTGAAGCGCGCCCGGTTGAGACTCAACAGGCTCAAGAGCCGCCACAGCAGACCGATGCGCTGCGGCACTTCCACCTGGGGCGTGGGTTTGGTGATGTTCTCGAACGTCGCGCCAGCCGGACTGGAGTCCGTCATGCCCCTGAGCATGCCGGCATCGAGCGCAGCCACGTTGCGGCCATTCGTGCACGTGATCTCGAACGTCGCGGTGCCCTCGCCGATCGGGTTCGGGCTGCCGCTGGCCTCGACCACCGTGGCGTAGGTCATGAACGTCTCGCCGTCGGGCGCGACCTGGCGGCGGACGGTGTAGTACGCCGGCGACTCGCGGAACACGTCGGGCGAGAACGAATAGAACCACGGCAGCTCGCGGTCCACGCGGTCGGTGCCGCGCACCGACATACTGTCGACCGACCAGATGTCGAGCCGCGAGCGGTCGGTGCCCTGCGGCCGCAAGGGATATCGCGCGCGAGTGGCCTCGAGCGTGACCGGCTCGGTCTCGTGGGTGAACAGATTCACGACCGGCGTGCAGTGCAGCCGGATGTCGTCCTTGTTCACCTTCAGGCCGGGTTCCGCCTCGGCATCGAAGACGATGCGCACGGTGAAGCGGGACTTCACCTGTTCGCCGCGCAGGCCCTCGAGGCCGCACAGGTCGATGAAGCCGAACTTCTGCGGGAACAGGAAGTACTCCTGCAGCAGCCGGTGCCCGAGCGGCACGCCATCGCGATGCGGCAGCACCGCGTCCCCGCGCGCGAAGCCGAGCGGCTCGAGCCGGATCGGCACGGGGCCGTCCCCGGCATCGGCGGTGACGGTGGCCTCGGCCACACGGCGGCACAGGTGGTAATGGAGCAGCCACGAGTGGCGCACGTCGTCGTGCAGGTAGAGCCGGATGCGCCCCAGGTCGAGCGTGTCGAACTTGATGTTGGGATGCAGCGCGAACTGCATCACCAGGCTGCTCTCGCCCTTGCGCGTGGTCTCGATGGTCGCCGAGTCCAGCTCGAGCGGCTGGAGCTGCACGTCCCAGCAGGTGCGGAACCGGAAGCGCAGGTCGCTGCTCGACTCCTCGCTCACCACCTGTGCGCCGTGCGGCACGCGCAGCGTCTGGCGCAGGGTCCCCTGGCGGGGCTTGAACTGCTCGATCGCGAGCGACGGGACGGGCCGCAGGTAGTGCGGCCACAGCATGTTGAACAGGCCCTGCGTGAGTTCGGGAAAATCGTCGTCGAGCGTCTGCCGCACCTGGGCCGCGAGGAACGCGAAGCCCTCGAGCAGGCGCTCGACGTCGGGATCCTGACCGGGCTCGACCAGATGCGACGCCTCGTGATGCGTGGCTCCGAACTCACGCGCGAGGTTGCGGATGTAGTCGAGCTCTTCGTCGTAGTAAGCGGATCGCACCCCTACTCCTTCACGGTCATGCGGCCGGAGTCCTCGATGCGGGTCTCGAAGTGCACGCGCGAGCGCTTGCCCCCGACCACGAGCTCGGCCGTGATGTCGAAGCGCAGCAGCGTGGCCTCTTCGCCCCGCGGCACGAGCCGCACGCGCACGTTGCGCAGGCGGGGCTCGAATGCCTCGATACTGGCCTTGATCTCGCCGGTCAGGTCGCGCAGCGCGTCCGAACCGCCGTGCAGCACGTCCTCGATGCTCGGGATGCCGTAGTCGGGCCGCGTCGGCGCACTGCCGTGCCGGGAGTTCAACAGCCGCTCGAGATTGCGCAGCACCGACTGCGCCAGGCGTCCCGGGTCCGCGTCGACCGAACGACGGTCCTCGCGATCCGGATGCTTGAGACGGTCGAGCAGGCTGAGTTCACGGGCCACGTCGCGCTCCTCGTGCGAGCGGCGCCCGCGGGGGCATGTGCCCCCGCGGTGCCGGCCAGGCGATTACTTCTGCTGATCCCACGTGTCTTCGTGCGTCACGCCACCTTCGGTGATCGTCCAGCTGATGGTGTGGAACACGAAGGTGACTTCTTCCATGGGCGGCTCCAGATGGCTCGCCGGCTGGATCGTGTCCGGCAGCCACTGGCGCTGGTTCGAGACGCGGCCCTTCTTGATCTCGATCGTGTAGAACTGCTCGGTCGTGCCGTCGCCGGTGGGATTCGGACGGTAGAACTTGAAGCTACCTTCGATGACCTGGTTCTCGGTGAGCGCCTTGGAGATGAGCGGCGAGGCCTTGTCGATGCGCTTGCGGATCGTGATCGGGTCGTACTGACGACGGCCCGTGGCGAGCCCGCTGCCGGCCTCACGTGCGGTCTTCACGTGGAAGTCGAAGAACACGCACTCGATCGTGTCCGCGCGGCCCAGCGACACCTGGGAGCTGGCGCCCTTGATCGCGGTGCCGTTCGCCTTGAGCGTCAGATGGACGGTTTCAGCCATGGGTGAACTCCTCCTGGGTGACTTTGGAGAGAGCGGACGGGGACTGCGTCACCGGGCAGCAGCCGGCACTCGCCGGCTGCCCCGTCCGCCGTGGGTCGATCAGGACGCCTTCTTGTCGAGCTTACCGACCAGCGAGAGCGTGAAGTCCGCGCCCTCGTACTTCATGTGCGGCATGACCTTGAGACCGACGCGGTACCAGCCCACCTCGCCCGGCACCTCCTCGACGGTGATCTGTGCGGCCTTGAGCGGGCGCCGCGCGATCGTCTCGTCGGTGGGGTTCGGGGTCTCGGTGACGTACTGGCCGATCCAGTCCGCGAGCATACGGTTCAACTTCTCGACCGACATGTTCGAGCCGATCTGCTCGCGCTGGATGCACTTGATGTAGTGCGCCAGACGCGAGATCACGAAGATGTACGGCAGGCGCGTGGCGACCTTGAAGTTCGCCTCGGCCTCCTTACCCTTCGCGCTCTGCCCGAAGTACGCCGGCTTCTGGCACGAGTTGGCCGCGAAGAACGCGGCATTGTCGCTGCCCTTGCGCCAGCTGAGGCTCACGAAGCCCAGGTCCGACAGCGACAGGTCGAGCGCGTCGCCGATCTGCACCTCGGTCGGGATCTTCATGGTGTCGGCGCCGGCCGCCTTGAACACGTGCACCGGCAGCTCCTCGACCGCACCGCCGGCCTGCGGGCCGATGATGTTGGCGCACCAGCGGTTCTTGGCGAACGCGTCGGTGAGCTTGGTGCCGAGCGCGAACGCCGTGTTGCCCCACAAGTAGTTCGCGTGCGAGCTGGTCACGGACTCCTCGTAGGCGAACTCCTTCACCGGCACCGTCTCGGAGCCGTACGGCAGGCGCAGCAGGAAACGCGGCGCCGCGAGGCCCACGTAGCGGGCATCCTCGGTGTCGCGGAACGAGCGCCACCGGGCGTACTTGGGCCCTTCGAACACGCTGCGCACGTCCTTGATGGAGGCCAGTTCCTCGTACGAGCCGACGCCGAACGTCTTGGCGTCCACCGACGACAGGAACGGGGCATGCGCCATGGCGGCGACGCTGGCGGCGTAGCCCAGCAGCTTGACGTCCTGCGGGGCCGAGGCGTCGAACTGATAGTTCGCCACCACCGCACCGACCGGCTCGCCACCGAACACACCATAGCCACTGTCATAGACGTGCTTGAACATGCCCGTGCGCGTCATCTCGGGCTCGTCCTCGAAGTCCGTGAGCAGGTCTTCCTTGGAGCAGTTCACGAACTCGAGCTTGATGTTCTCCTTGAAGTTCGTGCGATCGATCATGAAGAACAGGCCGCGCCACGCCGACTCCAGCTTCTGGACGTCCGAGTGGTGCAGGATCTCGTCGACCTGCTGGCTCAGCTTCTTGTCGAGGTCCGCCACGAACTCGGACAACAACGCGGCGTTCACCTTCACGCCGGGCTTGCCCAGCAACCGCCGCACGAACTCGCGGATGCCGGTGCTGACCAGCTCGTAGCCTTCTTCCTGCGGCGAACCCGCGGTGCTCGCGATCAGCTCCTCGAGCTGGGGCACGGCCTCCGCGAACCCGCCCGACTGGGCCTGCTGCTGGCCTTCCATCTCGTCTGCCATCTCAAGACCTCCATGCACGCGTCACGCGTGCCGACATTGCCGTCAGGACTTCCGATTTCGCAGGGCGTCTGCACGCCCCGGGGGGATCACTCGCCGAGCATGCCTTCCAGCTTCGCGCGCAGTTCCGGATCGGTCACCAGTTGCTCGAGCTTCTTCCGGAAGTCCGCCTTGTTGAGGTCGCTCTTGAGCGCCATGAGGGCCTCACGCACCTGCATGAGCTTGGCGAGCTCGGGCACCTGGTGCGCGATCTGCCCCGGCGTGAAGTCCTTGAGCGAGTCGAACTTGAGGTCCACCGACAGCTGCGAGTCGGCGTCGCCCGTGAGCTTGTCCTTCACCGCGATCTTCGCGCCCAGCTTCTGCTGGCTCATGACCTCGTTGAAGTTGTCCTTGTTGACGGAGATGGCCTTGCGATCCGCGAGCGCCGTGTTGTCCTGGCGGCCCGTGAAATCACCCATCACCAACAGCCGCAGCGGAAGCTCGATCTCCTTCTGCGCGTCTCCGACCGCTGCCGTGTACTTGATGTTGATGCGTGACCGCGGCCCAACCGAACCGTCCTTCGCCATGGTCTTCTCCTTTCAGTGGGGACTCGGGAACAATGCTGTCCCGGCTAGGCCTGCGCCGGGCGTTGGAAATCCAGTGCCGCTGCCGCATCCAGGCGGGCGAGCCGGCGGAGCAACTCTCGGGTCTTCGACTGTTCTTCCGGCGCCGTGGCCCCGCCCGGCAGCGCCTTCTGCCGGGTCGTGAGCAACAGCCGCAACATCTGGGTGGCGAGTTCGGGATCCCAAGCCTCGAGCGTGGTCGACTGCAGGTCGTCCTGCAGCGCCTCGAGCTGTGCCAGGGCGACATCATGGCGGCCGGCATCCGCGCACACGCGCGCGATGGCGACCCGCCACGCCGCACGTTCGCGCGCCTTGATCGCGCGCGCCGCACCCGCTTCGAACAGGCGCACGGCCTCGGTGAGCTGCCCGCCCGCGGCGAGTTCGGCCGCCCGCGTGCGCGCCTCGGCCAGCCCCTCGGGCTCCGCGCTCTCGGCGGCGAGCCCGAGCGCGAGTCCGGAGGACGAACCGCCGCCGCCACCGCCACTCCCGGGCGCGGCGAGCACGGTGTCCTTGATCCACGCCCGCGT
>JBEBGT010000273.1:0-5192 GCA_040081365.1 Candidatus Eiseniibacteriota bacterium
GCAGGGTCTCGGTTGGGCGTTCGCCATCGCGCCGGCGCTGCGCCAACTCTACCCGGCGCGCGACGCACGGCTCGCGAAGCTCGCCGAGCACACCGCCTACTTCAACACGCAGCCCACGCTGGCCTCGCTGGCGCTGGGTGCGGCCGTGCGCGCCGAAGAGGAGCAGGTCGCGCGCGGCCACGCCGATCCGGCCAGCATGGCCCGGCTCAAGGCCGCACTCGGCTCCACGCTGGCCGCCATGGGCGACCGGCTGTTCTGGTTCTCGCTGCGGCCGTTCGCCGCCGTCGCCGGCGTTCTGCTCGCGATCGTGCACCCCGACCGGCCGTGGGGCGCGCTCGCGCTGTGGCTGATCTACGCGCTGCCGCATCTCGGCCTGCGTTTCGCGGGTGTGGCGTGGGGTTACCAGGCCGGCCCGGCGGTGCTCTCGGGGTCGTTCCGCAACCGTCTGGAAGACGCCGTGCGCTGGCTGGCCGTGCTCGGCTGCGTGCTGCTCGGGGTGGCGTTCGCCACGGCGCTGGCGCCGGCGGGCGAGCCCCGGCCAATCGCGGTACAGTGCGCGCTCGCTGGCGGGCTCGGGCTGGGTCTGGTCACCGCCCAGCGGGCACGGCCGTCCCCGACGCGCTGGGCGCTCGCACTCGGCATCTTGGGCCTCGGTCTGGCCCTTCGTCAGCACGGATAGCTCGTTCGTCGTCAGGGAGGCTTCGTGGCGGAGATCCAGTTGCTCATTCGCAATCAGCTCGGGCTGCATGCCCGGGCGTGCGCGCTGTTCGTGAAGACGTCGTCGCGCTTCAAGTCCGAGGTGCTGGTCTCGCGCGACGACCTCGAAGTGAACGGCAAGAGCATCATGGGCGTGATGATGCTGGCGGCCGAAGAGGGCGCCACCATCCTCGTGAAGGCCACCGGCCCCGACGAAGCCGAAGCGCTGGCCGCACTTCAGGAGTTGGTCGATGGCAAGTTCGGGGGCGAGCCTTGATCCCTGCCGGCAGCCTGACGGGCATCGCCGCTTCGCCCGGTGTCGCGGTGGGGCCGGTGTACCGGCTCGAGACCGAGGAACTCGGTGTGCGCGAGGCCGAAGTCGAGGCGTGCGACATCGAGAAGGAAGTCGCAGCGTTCACCGCCGCGCTCGAAGCTTCGCGACGTGACCTCGCCGCCATCCGCGATGGCATCGCGGCCGAGCTGGGTGAAGACGCCGCGCGCATCTACGACGCACATCTCATGATCCTCGACGACCCCGAGATGATCGGGGCCGTGGAGCGTGGCGTGCGCGACAAGCGCCGCAATGCCGCGTTCGTGTTCCAGGGCGTCATGGGTTCGGTGGCCGCGCGCTTCGAGAACTTCGCCGACGAGTACCTGCGCGAGCGGCGCAGCGACATCCTCGACTGCGAGCGCCGCGTGCTGCGGCACCTGCTCGGCACGGGCCGGCGCTCGCTCGACGACCTGCGCGAGCCCATGGTGATCGTGGCGCACGACCTGGGGCCCAGCGAGGTCGCCATGCTGCCGCGTGGCAAGGTGCTGGCGTTCGTGCTCGAGGTGGGCGGCCGCACGTCGCATGGAGCGATCGTGGCGCGCGGCCGCGGCATCCCGGCCGTGGTGAGTGTGAAGGGCGCGCTACAGGCCGTGCGTCCCGGCGATCGCATGGCCGTGGACGGCTTCGCGGGCACCATCGAGGTGAACCCCGATCCCGCGCGCGAGGTGCACTACAAGCGCCGTCTCGAGCGGTTGCGCCTGCAGGCCGGTTCGCTGCAGTCGATGCTCGGCCAGCCCGCGGTCACGCTGGACGGCCACGCCATCGAGCTGGGGGCGAACCTCGAGCTGCCGAGCGACGCGCCGCAGGCGGCCGAGGCCGGCGCCGACGGGATCGGGCTCTTCCGCACCGAGTTCTTCTACCTGAACCGTGTGGACCTGCCTTCGGAAGAGGAACAGTACGCGGCGTATCGTGGCGTCACCGAGAGCATGAACGGCAAGCCGGTGATCTTCCGCACCATGGATCTGGGCGGCGACAAGGTGGCGTCGTACCTGGGCATGACGCACGAGACCAACCCGTTTCTGGGTTTGCGCGGCATCCGCCTGGCGCTCGCGAGCCCCGAGATGTTCCGCACGCAGATCCGGGCCATCTACCGCGCCTCGGCACACGGTCGCGTGCGCATCATGTTTCCCATGGTGTCGAGCGTGGAAGAGCTGCTGCGCACGTTGGAGCTGCGCGATGAAGTGCTCGCGGATCTCAAGGCCAACGGCATCGCGCACGACCCCGACGTCGAGACCGGCATCATGATCGAGACGCCGAGCGCCGTGTGGATGGCCGACGCGCTCGCCAAGCATTCGCAGTTCTTCTCGATCGGCTCCAACGACTTGATCCAGTACACGCTCGCCATGGACCGCGACAACGAACGTCTGGCGCACCTGTACGAGCCGCTCGATCCCGCCGTGCTGCGCAGCATCCAGCACACCGTGCGCTGCGCGCATGCGGCCGGTCGCTGGGTGGGGGTATGCGGCGAGATGGCCGGCGACCCGCACACCGCCGTGCTGCTGGTGGGGCTGGGTGTCGACGAGCTGTCGGTGAGCTGCTACGACCTGCCGCGCGTGAAGGCCGCCATCCGCTCGGTGCGCTACGAGACCGCGCGGGCCGTGGCCGAGGAGGCCGTGGCGTGCCCGTCCGCGGCCCCCGTGCGTGCCCTGGTGCGCGACCGCATCGGTGCGCAGATGCCCAGCTACCTGGCCGTGGACCGCGACTCGTCGTCGGCCGCCGCGGCGGCACCGGGGACGGCCACGGCCACCGGTTCGCAAGGAGCCTAGGAACACCCTCATGCACATGCCGTCGCTGGAACCCCCGTACGGCGCGCGCGATCCGCGCGCCATGGCCGCGCTGATCGACGCACTGCCGGAGCACATCGAACAGGCGCTCGAGCGTACGGCCGCACAACCGTGGCGCTCGCCGATCGCGTCGCCCGCGCTGCTGGCGCTGGGCGGCATGGGAGGGTCGGCCATCGCCGGCGAGTTGACCGCGGCGGCGTTCGCGGACACCGCTCCGCGCCCCTTCCTCGTGGTGCGCGACTACCGCTGGCCGGCGTGCGTGGGGCGCGATGCGCTGGCACTGCTGTCCAGCAACTCCGGTCGCACCGAGGAGACCCTCACGCTGGCCCGTGCGACGGTCGAGCGCGGCGCGCCGTGCGTGGCCATGACCAGCGGCGGCGAGCTTGCTGAACTGGCTGCGCGCCATGGCTGGCCGCTCTACCGGCTGCCCGGCGGCATGCCGCCGCGGGCCGCGCTGTTCCACTCGTGGGTGCCGCTCACGGCGTTCGTGGCCGGGCTCGGCTGGGCCCCGGACCCCGTGCCCGCGTGGCGTGAGGCGGCAGTACTGCTGCGCCGGCTGCGCGACACGTGGGGGAGCGAGAGCCCCGAATCGGGCAATCCGGTGAAGCAGCTGGCCCGCTCGCTGGGCTCGCGCACGTTGTTCGTGTACTCGGGCCCGGGACCGCTCGCAGCGGTGGCCACGCGCTGGAGGCAGCAGCTCAACGAAAATGCTAAGGTGCTCGCCCATTCTGCGGTGGTGCCCGAGCACAACCACAACGAGATCGTCGGCTGGCAGGTCCGCGGACCCGCCACCGAGCGGATCGCGGTGCTGGTCCTGCGGGATGGTGAGGATTCGGCCGAGGCCACGGCACGGCTCGACCTCACGGCGGAGTACGCGGCGCGCCAAGGAGCGGCCGTGCACGAGATCCGCTCGCAGGGCGAGAGCCGTCTGGCGAGGCTCGCATCCCTGGTGCAGTTCGGCGATCACCTCAGTCTCTACCTGGCGTTGCTCGGCGGGGCAGACCCCACCGACATCGCGAGCATCGACGATTTCAAACGCCGCCTGGCCGCGCGCGCGAGCGCACGCTAGCGACCCACACGGCGCCGGAAGCAGTCGCTCCGGCCGCCCCGTACAGGAGAAACCATGGCCTCGCGTCACCTGTTCACGTCGGAGTCCGTCACCGAAGGTCACCCGGACAAGATCGCCGACCAGATCTCGGATGCCGTCCTGGACGCCATGCTCAAGCAGGACAAGATGAGCCGTGTGGCGTGCGAGACGATGGTGACCACCGGGCTCGCGGTCGTGGCCGGCGAGATCACGACCAAGGCGTACGTCGAGATCCCCAAGCTCGTGCGCGACGTCATCAAGAGCATCGGCTACGACGACGCGGCGTACGGCTTCGACTGCAACACGTGCGCGGTCATCACCACGATCGACCAGCAGTCCCCCGACATCGCCATGGGCGTGAACACGGGCGGCGCGGGCGACCAGGGCCTGATGTTCGGCTACGCCTGCAACGAGACCACCGAGCTCATGCCGCTGCCGATCATGCTGGCGCACAAGCTCGCCATGCGGCTCAGCAAGATCCGCAAGGCCGGGCTCGTCGACTACCTGCGGCCCGACGGCAAGACGCAGGTGACGGTGGAGTACGAGGGCGGCCGCCCGTCGCGCATCGACACGATCGTGGTCAGCACGCAGCACGCCGACACGGTGTCGCAGAAGAAGATCAAGAACGACATCCTCGAGCACGTCATCATGCCGCTCATGCCGAAGCGCCTCTTGAAGGGCAAGCCGGTGAAGGTGCACGTCAACCCGACGGGCAACTTCGTGATCGGCGGCCCCATGGGTGACTGCGGCCTCACCGGCCGCAAGATCATCGTCGACACCTACGGCGGCATGGGCCGTCATGGCGGTGGCGCGTTCTCGGGCAAGGACCCGTCGAAGGTCGACCGTTCGGCGTGCTACGCCGCGCGCTGGGTGGCCAAGAACCTCGTGGCCTCGGGCCTGTGCGACCGCTGCGAGGTGCAGGTGGCGTACGCCATCGGCGTCGCCGAGCCGGTGAGCATCATGGTCGACACGTTCGGCACCGGCAAGGTGAGCGACGACAAGCTCACGAGCCTCGTGCGCAAGCACTTCGACCTCACGCCGCGCGGCATCATGGAGGCGCTGAAGCTGCGCCGCCCCATGTACCAGAAGACGGCCGCCTATGGCCACTTCGGCCGCAGCGAGTTCGCGTGGGAGAAGACCGACCGCGCCAAGCTGCTCGCGAAGAGCGTGTAAGCGCGTCCCTCCAGCAGTCGCCGACGACCCGGGCGCCGCGAAAGCGGCGCCCGTCGGCTTTTCGGGGCCGCCCCTTGGGCGCACGGCGCGCGCGCGTGGCATGCTGCGCCCGTCCCGAACG
>JBEBGT010000274.1:0-5184 GCA_040081365.1 Candidatus Eiseniibacteriota bacterium
GTGGCGTGGGCGCGCGCGATCTCGTGGGTCGAGAACGAGCACGCCGAGTCCACGGCGCTGCTAGACGCGTGTTTCGCGCGCGCGGGCCGTGCCTACCGGCTGGGCATCACGGGCCCGCCGGGCGCGGGTAAGAGCACGCTCGTCACCAAGCTGGCGGGCGAGTACCGCGCGCGCGGCATGACGGTGGCGATCGTGGCCGTGGATCCCACGAGCCCGTTCTCGGGTGGCGCGCTCCTGGGCGATCGCGTGCGCATGAACGAGCTGGCGGGTGACGACGGTGTGTTCATCCGCAGCATGGCCACGCGCGGCAGCATGGGCGGGCTGGCCGTGCACACGTCGCAGGCGTGCGACGTGCTGGATGCCGCGGGCTTCGACCGCGTGCTCATCGAGACGGTGGGCGTGGGGCAGAGCGAGCTCGAGGTGGCGCAGACCGCCGACACCACGGCCGTGGTGCTGGTGCCCGAGTCCGGCGACGCCGTGCAGGCCATGAAGGCCGGGCTCATGGAGATCGCGGACGTGTTCGTGATCAACAAGTCCGACCGCGAGGGCGCCGACCGCGCCGCGCAGGCGATTCGCTCGGCGCTCCACCTGCGCGCGCAGGTGAGCGACTGGGACATCCCCGTGCACATGACCGTGGCGTCGCAGGCCAAGGGCGTGAGCGAACTGGTCGACGTGTTCGAGAAGCACCTGGCGTGGCTCGGCGACAGCGGCACGCTGGACCGGCGCCGCCGCGTGCGCCTGGAGCAGCGGCTCGAGGCGCTGGTGCGCGAGCAGCTGTGGGCGCGCTTCCGCGCGGGGGCGCCCGAAGGCGCATGGGCGCAGGCGCTGGCGGCGCTCGCCGACCGCAGCGAGACGCCGAACGGCTTGGCGGAACGGCTGTTGGGCGGCGGGGGCGAAGCGCAGGGCTGACGCCATCCGGAGTGCCGAACGAGCCCCTGGGCGGTGGTCAGCGGGGTCCGTTTCGTCTGGACCAGGCCGTCCCGCGGAATAGGAATCCGTTGTGTACCCTCGGGCTGCGCCATGGATTCCGCATGATGATCTTGGGGTGGAGTGATAATCTCCTGTGCGGATATCGGTTCGGCGGCCCCGAAGCCACAGCGGATCCGAAGAACCCGCCGCAGTTGTGCAGGAGGTGCATCATGCAAGGACCGGGTATGCGAACTGTTCTCGCATCTCTCGTGCTCGTCGCGGCGAGCGCCACCTCCGTTGCCGCCGGGTGGAGCGCGGATCCCGTTCCGGTGCACGCCGCCAGTGCGCTGTGCCCCCTGGTGACCTCCATCGACGATGCCAGCAGTGGCGCCATCATCGTGTGGCAGGAGAGCACGGCCACTGGCGGCTTGCTCCGCGCCAAGCACCTTCTCGCCACCGGGGACCTCGATCCGGCCACGCTCACTCCTCGTCCCGTATCGAGTCTGAATGTTTCCCGGCGCGGGCTGGGTGGAGTTCCCGATGGACTCGGGGGCGCATATGTCTGGTGGCTGGAGGGCACGTCGCTCAAGCTCTCGCACCTCGACGCTCATGCCACCGTCTCCCCGGGCTGGCCAACTAGCGGGCGCACACTGGGGAGCCTGCCGACCTCTTATCATCGGCCCAGTGTCTCGGCTGATGGACACGGCGGGATCTATGTGGCGTGGATCGAACTGCCATTCACCGTTCCACTCTTTCCACACGCGCGGGTCGTTCATCTCGGGCCCGGGAACATGCCTGCAGGCGGATGGCCGGCTGCGGGCCGGGTACTCGGAGCGAGCGCTGATTTGGTCGAGCTCACGAACTCGGCCGCCATCGCAGCCGCCCCCGATGGAGGGCTGTGGTTCGTGTGTGCGACAACGGTCTACAACGAGCCTGACTTCACAGCGGGTGCGATCCGGCTCCTGAGACTGACTTCGGCCGGTGCCCTGGCCCCGGGCTGGGGGCCGGATGGCGTGACCGTCGACGCGTTCCATGGGGAGGCGCTGCTGGCCTCCTCGCACTGGGCCCCGAGCTGGAACCCGTTTGCCGGTTTCGCGCCGGCGAGTGGGTTGGTCGCGATCGCACCGGGCAACTCCTCGGGTGCCTTCGTCGCCTACTCGCCAGCCATCGAGGATGCGCCCGGTGCAGGTCAGCTTGGCCCGGCCCGGCTGGTTCATCTGGATGAATCGGGGGCGCCGACGGCGGGCTGGTCGGGCGGGCCGGAGTTGCTGCCGAGTCTGGGCTTCGGTGCGTACACCGATCTCGGGGCGGATGGTGCGATCCGGGCGATCCCCGATGGGGCGGGAGGCGTGTTCGCCGGCGGCCCCGAGTTCTATGCCGATGGCCCTTCGATCATCAACTTCCAGCGTCACGATGTCGATGCCGCGCCCAGGTCCGGCGGAATACGTGCGGGATTGCAGGGTCTCGAGTTCGCGAGCGGAGGTCCGGGGCAGATCGTCGCCGGTTGCTTCAAGCCTTCGGGAGCGACAAGCCAGTGGGAGGCAGACGCTTTTGTGTCGGCGGCGCTTGCAGGCGGAGGCTCGTACTTCGAGTCAGCGAGGTCCTACTACTCGACTCGCTACGGCGACATCGGCCTGTCCGCGACCGGCGACGGCGGAGCCATCTTCGCGTGGTCGCAACTCATCGATCGCCAGGGAGTTTTCGCGGTCCGGTTGAACCCGGCGGGTGTCGTGACCGGCGTGAGCCCCAGTGTCGGTGTCGCGTCGCTGCGCCTGCGATTCGTGCGCGGTCAGGGCGTGCTCGCGGTGTCGAGCTTGGCCGGAGCGGGCCGCGTGACGCTGTCGCTGCATGACCTCGCGGGCCGCACGGTGTCGAGCGCGGAACTCGACGGCGCGCCCGGAGCCGACGTGGCGTTCCCCGGCACGCGCGACCTGCCAGGCGGCGTGTACTTCGCGCGCGCCAGTGCGGGCGGCAAGGAGCTGCACGCGCGCGTGGTAGTGGTCCGGTAGCGATGGCTCAGCCTTCACCCGCGGCCCCGGTGCTCCTCGCGAGCGCCGGGGCCGCGGTATTTCGGGGGCTTCTTGCTGCCCGCAGCCCTCGCAGCCGCAATCGCTTGACCCCCTTTCGCCGCGCCGCGTAGGCTCGGCTGGAATGCGCGCCCCGTCGTGATGGGCGCCGTGCCCCGAGACCTGCACAGGAGCGGCAGCCATGGCGACCAAGACGCCCAAGCGGTCCACGAAGAAGGTGGCCCGGAAGACCACGAAGACGCCGGCTCGCGCCCACGCCGCGCGCGCGGCCCACGCGCCGAACGCTGCGGGTCCCAAGGCCAACGGCGCGTTCGCGGCGCAGATGCGCGAGTACAACGCCAGCTATCCGAAATCGCGCGAGCGCAAGGACCTGTATCCGTTCACGCTCTCGGGCGAGCCGGTGAAGCCGCTCTATGGTCCCGAGGACGTCGCGGGCATGGACCTGGCGCGCGACTTGGCGGTGCCGGGCGAGTACCCGTTCACGCGCGGCATCCACCCGACCATGTACCGCGGCCGCATGTTCACCATGCGCCAGTTCGCGGGCTTCGGCACGGCCAAGGAATCCAACGCGCGTTACCACTACCTGCTCGCCAATGGCCAGACCGGCCTGTCGATCGCGTTCGACAACCCCACGATCATGGGCTACGACAGCGATCATCCCAAGGCGCACGGCGAAGTGGGCAAGTGCGGCGTGGCCATCGATTCGTTGCGCGACATGGAGATCCTGCTCGACGGGATCGACCCGCGCACGATCTCGACCAGCATGACCATCAACGGTCCGGCGGCGATCATGTTCGCGTTCTACCTCGCGAACGCCGAGAAGAAGGGCGTGCCGCTGGCGGCGCTGCGCGGCACGCTGCAGAACGACATCTTGAAGGAGTACATCGCACAGAAGTGCTGGTGCTTCCCGCCCGAGCCAAGCTTGCGCATCATCGTCGACCTGATCGAGTTCGCGGCCCAGCACGTGCCGCAGTGGAACACGATCAGCGTGTCGGGTTATCACATCCGCGAGGCGGGCAGCACGGCGGCGCAGGAGCTGGCGTTCACGCTCGCCGACGGCTTCACGTACGTGGAGGAGTGCATCAAGCGCGGGCTCGACGTGGACGACTTCGCGCCGCGGCTGTCGTTCTTCTGGAACAGCCACCTGGACTTCTTCGAGGAGATCGCCAAGCTGCGCGCCGCGCGCCGCATCTGGGCGCGCCACATGCGCGAGCGCTTCGGCGCCAAGAAGCGCGAGAGCTGGCTCATGCGCTTCCACACGCAGACGGCCGGTTGCTCGCTGTGGGACAAGCAGCCCGAGAACAACATCGTGCGCACGGCGTTCCAGGGCCTGGCCGCGGTGCTGGGTGGCACGCAGTCGCTGCACACCAACTCCATGGACGAGACCATCGCGCTGCCGAGCCCCAAGGCGGTGAAGATCGCGCTGCGCACGCAGCAGGTGATCGCGCATGAGACCGGCGTCACCGAGACGGCCGATCCACTGGCGGGCTCGTACTACCTGGAGCACCTCACGAACCGCATGGAAGAGCAGGCCGAGGACTACTTCCGCCAGATCGACAGCATGGGCGGCGTGGTGCGCGGCATCGAACAGGGCTTCTTCCAGCGCGAGATCGGCGCGGCGGCCTACCAGTACCAGCAGGAGATGGAGAAGAAGCAGCGCGTCATCGTGGGCGTGAACGAGTACGTGGAGCCCGACGAGAAGATCGACATCCCGATCCTGTACATCGGCGAGGAAGTCGAGGCCGAGCAGAAGCGCTGCATCGCCGAGGTCAAGGCCACGCGCGACAACGCGCGCACGACGGCCGCGCTGGCGGCACTCACGGCGGCCGCGCGCACGAAGCCGGGCGAGGCGAACCTCATGGAGAAGATCCTCGACTGCGCGCGCGCCTACGCCACCGAGGGCGAGATCCGCGGCGCGATGCGCGAAGTGTTCGGCGACTACACCGAACCGGCGGAGTTCTAGGATGATCTCGGCGATCTCGGGCGGGCTCGCCGCCATCGTGGCGGTCGTGGTGGTCGCGTTGCTCATGCGGCGTGGTAAATCGGACGAGGCAAGCACGAACCGGCCGTCGTACCCAGAGCCGGCGCGGGGCAGTGGGCGCGACGTGGAAGAGCAGGACGGCGATGCCGCCGACGACGAGGGGCATGAATCCGGTGACGACGCCGACGAAGGCCACATCATCGCGGTCACGAGCGATGGCGAGGCGCTGGTGCCGCTGCATCACGCGGTGTGCCTGATCCCGCCCGA
>JBEBGT010000275.1:0-5173 GCA_040081365.1 Candidatus Eiseniibacteriota bacterium
CATCGCCCTCCTCACGCTGCTCGCCCTGCCGACTGGAGCACTGCGCGCCGCCGCTCCGGCCAACGCCACGACCGGCCCCGCGCTGGCGGTGGAAGACACCCTGCACACGGATGTCTCCGAAGTGCTGGTGCGCGCCCCGCGTGTGACGCTCGACGAGATCCTGGACCGCGTCGCACGCGGTGAGGCGCGCCGCGATTCGCTGCTCACCGACCAGTCGTTCACGGCCACGCTGCGCGTCATGCGCAATGTGACGGGCAAGAAGGCGCCGCAGCTGTTCTTCGAGAGCGTGTCGAAGATCTACAAGAAGAAGCCGGGTCGCATGCGTGCGATCGAACTGCGGAAATTCGAGGCCGAGCCCGAGAAGAACAAGAAGGATGGCAAAGGCTCCAGCGACGACACGGTCGACGCCGACTTCTCGCCCGGCATGGGCGAGGAGATCGTGAACTTCGCGTTCCAGCCCGCCCATCGTCGCAACTTCAAGTTCACGATCGAGGATCGCAAGCTGCTGGGCGACCACCTGCTGTACACGCTGCGCTTCGAGCCGCGCTCGGCGCTGGCGGTGTACGAGCCGTCGGGCCGCGTGTGGGTCGACACCAAGGACTTCGTGATCGTGCGCCAGGAACTCGAGTTCCGGCAGTCACCGGTGCCGCTGTTCCTCAAAGGCATCCGCCACATGGTGGTCGAGCGCACCTACGCCGACGGCTTCTGGGTGCTGTCGCGCATGCTGGTGCGCGTCGAGTTCACCGTGCCGCTGCCCAAGGTCGGCCGCGCGTTCGACTTCGCCATGGCCATGAGCGACTACCGCGTGAACTCGGGCCTGCCGGACTCCATGTTCGCGGCCCCGGCCAAGGACGGCGACGGCACGAAGGTCAAGGTCACGGTCGGCGGCGGGAGGAAGTCATGAACGCGCCGCGCGTGAGGTTAGCCGGGCTCGCGTTGTTCGCAGCACTCGCACTCGTGGCGTGCGGTGCGCGCGCCGCACACGCCGAAGAAGCTCCGGCCGACAGTGCGCTGCGCGCGTACGTGCGTTCACTCTCGGACTCCACCGATGCCTGGTTCGGCACCGCGGCCGCACCGCTCGACACCACCGGGCTCGATTCGGCGCTGGCCGTGGGTCTGGCCAAGCCACCGGGCGGTGCGGGTCGTGCCGGCGCCGGCTCGCAAGCGCATCGCTGGAGCATGGGCTACGGCCCCGCGCTGGGCTACAACCGCGCCGACGGCGGCCAGTTGGGCCTGAGCGCGTCACTGGGCACGCCGTGGCCCGGCGAACTGCGCGGCCGCGCGCAGTACACCACCGGCACGCACGACCTGTTGGGCGAAGGTTCGTGGTCGCGCTCGTGGCCGGTACGACGCTGGCATTCGAGCGCCGACTTCCGCGTGGCGGCCGGGCGCGCCACCGAACCGTTCGATCGTGACGACTTCGACGCATTCTTCGCCACGTTCAACGCACTCGTGTACGGCAGCGACCGCCATCACTACCTGCGCCGCGACGGTTGGAACGCCAGCCTGCGCGTGGGTAACGACGAGCGCTCGCTCACGGCGGCGTGGCGCGACCAACTGGAGTCCGCACTGCCCTACACCACCGATTGGGTGCTGTTCGGCGGCAAGCCGGACCTGGCGTTCAACGCTCCCGCCGCGTATGGCCGCGCGCGCGAGTGGTCGCTGCACGCGCTCACCACGGTACCCGGCACGCGCTTCCGCGCGCACGCGGACTACTGGACGAGCGATCCACGCATGGGCAGCGACTTCACCTACCGGCGCTACCAGTTGGGCACGGGTGGCGACGTGTCGTTGGGCCGGCACCTGGCCCTGGTGCCGCAGGCGCGCTACGGCCGGCTGCGCGGCGAAGCGCTGCCACAGGACGCATTGTTCCTGGGCGGCGTGTATTCGCTGCGCACGTTGGATCGTAACGAACTCGCGGGCACAGGGCGCGTGTTCGCGCGCACCGACCTCGTGCTGGTCGACGAGCTGGGTGCGCTGCTGCACCTGCCGCTGCCGGCGTGGCTGCCGCTGCAGAGTGGCGCGTTCGCGGCCAGTGGCGCGGTGTGGGGCCGCGACCCGGTGACCGGCGCTGCCGTGGCCACGCAACGCGACACGCCGCATGCTGACGAGTGGCGCAGCGAGGCCGGCTTGGGACTGTCGTGGCGGCCGGGGATCCCCGACCCCACCCTGTCGCTGCGCTTCGAATACGCGTGGCCCATCGGCGCCGATGCGCGCGAACCGCGCTGGACGCTGGCGTTTCAGAGCTTCGTCAACCTGCTCCCGGGCCGTTGAGCGGGTGACACGACGCCCCCGGCGGATCGCTCCGCCGGGGGCTTCGTCACGCCGCACCCGCTCCTTGCCCTGGTACCGTCGGGACGGCCGTGACGTGTGCGGTCGCGCGTGGGATGACGCGCGCCGACATCACACTAGATGCAGCGACCGTTGTGCTTGAAGCGCGCGATGTGACGGCCCTGCCGGTTCTGCGCATGCCCCAGCCGGGCGCGTTCACGCAGCGTCACCACACCGTCGGACTTGGCGCGGCGCTCCATGCGCTGCACGTGCTGCTGGCCCTTGCGCAGGCGCGCGGCCTCGCGCGGCGTGAGTTCACCGCTGCGCATACCCTGCTCGATGCGCGCGTGCTGGCGCGCTTCGCGCCGATCGACACGCGGCGTACTCGGGTGCGCGGCGGCGACGGCGGCGGTGAACATGGCGAGGGCGGCGACGGCGAGCAGCATGCGGAGCGTCTTCATGATGTGTCCTCCTGCGGACTGGACGTCCGCAACGGGGCGATACGCGGGGGAGCAGCGACGCCAGGCTCTTACTGCACTGCTCGTGCCGCGCGCCGATGCCCGCACCAGTGCGCTGCGGCGCAACGGGTTGACGCCGGCATGTCGACGCGTGGCCGCGCCCGGGTGAACCCGCAGGGGCACTCGGCCGTACGCGCGGTGCACCGCTGGGAACACTCGCGCGGTCGCACGGGGCGCACCTCGCGCCACGACGCCGCGAGCGCGCATGTGGCGCGATGTCACCCGGTCGCGCTCACGCATACCGTGCCATCGCGGCCCTTCGATCACACTTAGGCAGTGACGAACTCTTGATGAACAACAATCAACTTTTTCTTGGTGCCGCCGGGCCCGATTGTCCTTCTTGTCAGCGCAACGCATCCCTCTGGAGACACGGACCCATGCGACGCACGCACGCTCACCACCCGAAGCCGCACACGCGAGCCCTGGCGCTCGCGTTCCCGCGCGCATTCGGTGAACGCCTGCTGTGGGCGGCGGCCGCGGTGCTCACGCTGGTCGGATTCGTGGTCGTGCGCGAGGCGGTCGGCGATGCCGCGCCCCGCACCGCGGCGGACGCCGCGGGCGCGGACCGGGGTGCGGAAGTCGTGATCATGACCGCGGCGATCACCGTACCGCCCGCCGCGCCGGACGCGATCGCGCCGCTCGGTCGGCTGCGGCCATTGCCGCTCGCGGACCACACGTCCACGGACGGTGGTCTCACGCAGGAACACGCACTCCCGCACCGGGCCACGCTGCGCGCGGCCGAACGGGCGCGGCGCGCCGCCGGCCGAACCGGCATTTCGGCGCGCCGCGATTCCCTCGGCTCCAGCGCGGTGGTGGTCACGGCGGACGCGGCTCTCGCTCGACCGCGAGGCGCTGCACCGGAGCATGCGGGACACCTGTTCACGGCACCGCGGCGCGACACGAGCGCGTGCGGTGTACGCGGTCCTCCTGTCGTGGCGTGACGCTCGCCCGATCCGCGCCGGCCACTCGGCTGGGCGCCTCACGAACGAACCTCGCGGGTGCCGCAGTGCCCCGCACGCTGCGCCGGAACCGGCGCGCGAGCCCGACCAAGGAGTCACGCCATGAAGACCCACACGCCGATCGATGCCCGCAACTTCACGAACATCCGCAATCTCAAGGGCCTGCCGTCGCGAGTGCTCGCCATCCACGACGAGCACTACCGTGCCTCGGTGGCCAAGGCGAACGAGATCATGCAGGCGCTCGTGACCGCCGATCGCACCACGGTGAGCCCCGTGTACAGCGAGTTGCGGTCGCTCAAGACCGCGCTCCAGCCGGTGCTCGCGAGCGTGAAGAGCTACGAGATCTTCTTCACGCATCTGGGCGGCGACGCCCGACGGCCGCAGAAGCAGGTGTCCGAGATGTTCGTGCGCGACTTCGGCGGCTACGAGGCGTTCGTGAACGAGCTCACGGCCACGGCGATCGCATCGCGCGGCTGGGTGGCGCTGTCGTACGACCTCGACATGAAGCGCCTGATGTGCGTGACGGGCGACACACCGGAGCAGCTCACGGTGTGGAACAACGCCCCGATCCTGGTGCTCGAGGTGTCCGCGAGCACCGCCGCGCTGGAGTTCGGCGGGGACCGCCGGCGCTACGTCTCGGCGCTGCTCGACAGCGTCGACTGGGCGGTCGCCGAGCGGAACCTGGAGGACGCGATCGGGCTGCAGCCGGCGGGCAAGCCGTACTAGCCGGCGGTTCGCGGTGAAACCGGGAGGGCCGGACTCGTGGGGGGGCCGGCCCTCTTCGCTTGCATGACTACTTCCTCAGGTCCTCGGGCGTGGGCTCGGTTTCGGTCTTGCCGGCCAGCGCTTTCTTCGCGCGCTCGAGCTTCACCTTGAGCCGGCCGGACAGCGCCGGCGGCAGTTCGTGCGGCCACAGCCGGTAGGCCTCCGCTTCGGCCTGCGCGGCCGTCTTCGCACGCACACCCACGCGCAGCGTGCCGAACGTGAGCTTCAAGTCGGCGTCGTCGGCCAGATGCAGCGAGTCGCCGGTGTGGATGAGCGAGCGCGCGTCGTACCAGCGCGGCGGCAGTAACGTGTGCGGGTACACCCACGTGTAGTCCACGGCCCACAGGCTGTCGCGGTTCAGCACCTTGCACGCACGCGAGCCGTTGTCGAGCACGAACACCAGGCTGTCGAGCTTGTCGCGCCGGTCGAGCCCCAGCCACAGGTCGGCGTGCAGCATGAACGGCTTGAACTCGGTGGTCGTCCCGGGCTCGGCGATGAAGTCCTCGAGCGACGGCTGCTTCACCGGTGCACCGGCGGGGGCAGCGGCGGCACACACGAGCAGCAAGAGCAGCGGCGCGAGCGTGCGGAACGGACGAAGCAGAAGGGGCTTTTGGAACACGGCCTTGCACCTCCGGGAGGACTTGGGGATGGCCTTCGATG
>JBEBGT010000276.1:0-5162 GCA_040081365.1 Candidatus Eiseniibacteriota bacterium
GTCTTCAGCTTGTCCGCATCCTCGTCCGGGATGTCGAGCCCGAACTCCTCTTCCAGCGCCATCACCAGCTCGACGATGTCGAGCGAATCGGCGCCGAGGTCCTCGATGAACTTCGCCTCGGGCTGGAGCTGCTTCACGTCGACTTCGAGCTCCTTGGCGATGATCTCCTTGACCTTGCTCTCATCGAAATTCGCCATGTTCGATTCACCTCCTGTGTAGGGGATTCGCTTCTGCTGCTTTCACTCCATGACCATGCCACCGTCGACCGTCCAGGTCTGACCGGTGACGTAACCCGCGCGCGGGGACGCCAGGAAGGCGATGACCTCCGCGACATCCTCCGGGCTGCCGAGGCGGCCCAGCGGGATGCGGGCCTTGAGATCGGTCTGCGCAGCCTCCGGGAGCGCCGCCGTCATATCGGTGGCGATGAACCCGGGACACACCGCGTTGACCGTCACCGCGCGGGAGGCCAGCTCGCGCGCGAGTGACTTCGTGAGGCCCAGCAGCCCGGCCTTGCTGGCGCAGTAATTCGCCTGGCCGGCATTGCCCATGAGTCCCACGACACTCGAGACGTTGATGATGCGGCCATAGCGCGCCTTCATCATGGTGCGCGCCACGGCGCGGCAGCAGTGGAATGCGCCGCCGAGGTTCGTGGCCAGCACCTCGTCCCACTGCTCGTCGCTCATGCGCACGAACAACCCGTCGCGCGTGAGGCCGGCGTTGTTCACCAGGATGTCGACGCGGCCGAGCTGCGTGAGCGCCTGTGCGAACGCGGCGTCGACCGAGGCACTCTGCGCGATGTCGGTGGCGAACGCATGCGCCGTACCGCCGCTGGCGCGCAGGGCGACCGCGGCCTCCTCGGCGCGCGCGGCGTTGCGGGCGAAGATCGCCACTGTGGCGCCGCGCGCGGCGAGCGCACGAGAGACCGCGAGCCCGATGCCCGTGGCGCCGCCGGTGACGAACGCCACCTGCTGTTCCAGGTCGCGGCTCACCGGGACCGCCGGCTGCACATGCGTGTCGGTCATGCCGTCCTCCCTGCGCCTGCGAGTGCGGCGCGCGTGGCCGCCAGGCTGTCCGGATCTTCCACGTTCCAGCTCGTGGCCGCCGAGTCGATGGTGCGCAGCAGTCCGCGCAGCACCTTGCCCGTGCCGAGTTCGACAAAGCCTTCCACACCCTCGCTGCGCAGGAGCCGCATCGACTCCTCCCAGCGCACACTCGCCAGCACCTGCTCGCCGAGCGCACGGCGGATGTCATCCGCCTTCTGCATCGGGCGCGCCCAGGCGTTGCTGACCACCGGGCAGCGCGCATCACGGAGAGTCACGTTCGCGAGCGCCGACTGCAGGCCCTCGGCAGCGCTCGCCATGAGCGGCGAATGGAACGCCCCGCTCACCTCGAGCTTGATCGCGCGCTTCGCTCCGCGCGCCTTCGCCTTCTCGCACGCCAGCTCGACCGCGGCCGGCTCGCCCGAGATCACCACCTGGCCGGGGGCATTGAGGTTCGCCGCGCGCACGATGCCCGCGCCCGCGGCGTCGGCGCACGCCGCTTCGGCGTCCGCCGCGCTCAAGCCGAGCAGCGCAGCCATCGCACCGGGGCGCGCCAACCCCGCTTCGTACATGAGTTCGCCGCGCCGGCGCGTGAGCGTGAGCGCGTCCTCGAACGACAGTGCACCGGCCGCCACACAGGCCGAGTACTCGCCGAGGCTGTGGCCCGCGCAGTAGTCCGGCGTGACACCGCTCGCCTCGAGCAGCCGCCACGCCGCCACGCTGTGCGTGAGCAGCGCCGGCTGCGTGTGGACGCTCTTCTTGAGCTCTTCGGCCGGGCCGTTCCAGCACAGCTCGGACAAAGCGAAGCCGAGCACGCGATCCGCGGTCGCGAACGTCTCGCGCGCCTCGGGGAACGCATCGGCGAGTGCTCGGCCCATGCCGACGGCCTGGGCGCCCTGGCCGGGGAACAGGAACGCGAGCTTCACGACACCGCCTCCTTCACGGCGCCGTACGTGGCCGCCGCGCGCTGCGCGTGCGCGGCCGGGATCGTCCAGGTCATGGCCGAGGCACCCCACGTCGCACCACCACCGAATGCCGCGATCGCCAGCTTGTCGCCCTGCTTCAGTCGCCCGCTGCGCACGCACTCATCGAGCGCGATCGGGATGCTGGCCGACGACGTGTTGCCGTACTTGTCGATGTTCACGTAGCACTTGGACTCGTCGAGCCCGAGTCGTTCGCGCACGGCCTCGATGATACGAAGATTGGCCTGGTGCGGGATGAACAGGTCGATGTCGGACGCGCCCCAGCCCGCCTGGTCGAGGCAGCGCCGCGTGGCGTCTTCCATGCTGCGTACCGCGAACGGGTAGAGCTTCTTGCCCTGCATGCGGATGAAGTGCTCGCGCGCCGCCACCGTGGCGTCGCTGGCCGGGTTGCGCGAGATGCCGCTCGGCACCTCGAGCACTTCGCCCAGTTCGCCGTCGGAATGCATGTCGATCGCGTGCACGCCGACCTCGGAGTCGCACGCCTGCAACACGGCCGCGCCGGCACCGTCGCCGAACAGCACGCAAGTGTTGCGGTCGGTGTAGTCCACGATGCGCGACAGCGTCTCGACGCCGACCACGACCACGGTCTTCGCCACGCCGGCGCCGATCAGCCCGCGCGCCAGCCCCATGCCGAACACGAAGCCCGTGCAGGCCGCGAACATATCGTAGGCCGCGGCGCGCTTCGCACCCAGCTTCTGCTGCAGCGTGCAGGCGCACGATGGCAGGATGCGGTCGGGCGTGGTGGTGGCGAGCACGATCTGGTCGACGTCCATGGGATCGACGTCCGCCATGGCCAGCGCGTTGCGCACGGCGATGAGCGCCAGGTCGCTCGACGCCTGCTCCGGTGCGGCGATGCGGCGTGCGCGGATGCCCGTGCGCTCGACGATCCACTCGTCGTTCGTGTCGACGAGCTGGGCCAGGTCGTGATTGGTCAGGATCCGCTCCGGCACGTACATGCCGGTGCCGGTGATCGCCGTACCGCGGATGCCGTCAGGCCGCCGTGTCATGATCGGACTGGATCTCCTCGCGGATGTGTTCGTTGACGCGCTGCTCCACGAACGTGGTCAGCGTGCGGATGGCGCTGCGGAACGCGCGCGGACCGCTCGAGCCGTGGCCGATGAAGCACACGCCGTTCACGCCCAAGAGCGGCGCGGCGCCGTATTCCTGCCAGTCGATGCGCGCGCGCAGCTTGTCGAGCGCGCCCCTCATGAATAACGCGCCGAACATGGCGAGCGGGTCCTTTTTCACTTCCTCGCGCACCGAGCGGCCCAGGAACGTGGCCGCGCTCTCGGCGGTCTTCAGGAGCACGTTGCCGGTGAAGCCGTCGGTCACCATGACGTCGCAGGTGCCCTTGAACAGGTCGCGACCCTCGACGGGTCCGATGAAGTTCATGTGCCGGGCGGCCTTCAAGAGCGGCAGCGTCTCCTGCACGAGCTGGTTGCCCTTGCTCTCCTCTTCGCCGATCGAGAGCAGCCCCACGCGCACGTCCTCACGCTCGAGCAGGAAGCGCGCGTAGCACGCCCCCATGTGCGCGAACTGGACCAACCACGGGGCCTTCACCTCGGCGTTCGCACCCACGTCGAGCACGACGGTGCCGCGCCCGGTGTTGGGGAAGAACGCGGCCAGCGCGGGGCGGGACACGCCCTCGAGCCGGCCCAGACCGAGCAGCGCGCTGGCCACGACGGCGCCGGTGTTGCCCGCACTGAAGATGCCGTCCAGCTGCCGGTCCTTGTGCAGCTGGGTCAGCACGTTGAGCGACGTGCCCGCCTTGCGGGCCGCCGCGGCCGCCTTGGCCGACATGTCGATCTTCTCGGCGGCATGCACGATGTCGACGAGCGACGCGTCCACCCGGGCACGCTTCAGGGACTCGCGGATCGCGGCCTCATCGCCGACGAGCGTGAGCCGGAAGCGGCCGGGCCACTCGCGCAGGGCGAGCGCGGCGCCTTCGGCCACGGGATCCGGGCCGAAGTCGCCTCCCATCGCATCAATCCCGATGCGCGGGATAGGGGTCATGAAGTCTAGACTTCGCGCGAAGGGCCGACCTGTTCGCCCTTGTAGAAACCGCAGCTACCGCAGATCCGGTGCGGGAGCTGGGGCGCACCACAGTGGTCGCACTTCGACAGCCCCGGCGTGCGGAGCTTCCAGTGCGTGCGCCGCTTCTTGCCGCGCGTATGCGAGTGACGTCGCTTGGGAACCGCCATGACGCTGAACCTCCTGGTGCCGGAACCCTGAACTCGAGTGTGGTCAGTCGTCCGAGCCGGGCGAACAGCCGCACGGCCCCAGGGACAACTCCGCACCACACTTCGGGCACAGGCCCGGACAGTCCTCCCGACAGCGGGGAGTGATCGGCAACTCCAGCAACAGGGCCTCGCGCACGGAATCGCGTAGGTCCAGCCGCCGGCCATCGTGGAACAACATGAAATCGTCGCGCTCGAGCTGTTCCTGCTCTTCGCGCGACGTCGAACCGGTGCGTTCCGCGTACAGGACCAGCGGCACGTCCAGAAGGAGGTCGAACTCCTTCAGGCAGCGCACGCACTCGAGGTGGACCCGGGTCTGCACCGAGCCACGAACCGTTGCCCGATCACCCGAGCGCTCGACCACGAACGAGCCGCGAACCTGTTCGCGCCATTCGTTTTGCGAGAGACCCAAGTCAACGGCAGCGGCCTCGACTTCCTCCCGGTCGATGCCCGGGCGGAGAGTACCGAGGTCGAGAACGAAACCAGTCATACGGACACGGGACGGCCTGCGGCCGCCCCCCCGAAACGCGCGGAAACTAGCATAGGGCCTTCAGTACCGTCCACCCGCTCCGATGCCAAAGGGGGGCAGCCGCAGCCGCACCCCTTTGTTCTCCAACGAGTTAACGGTGGTTCAGTGAGACAGGGCGGCGACGCCGAAGAACAGCTTCACCTCGCGCTCCGCCGACGGCAGGCTGTCCGAGGCATGGACCGAGTTGCGGCCCTTGGACTCGGCGTAGAGCTTGCGGATGGTGCCTTCGGCCGCCTGGGACGGATCGGTCGCGCCGATGGTCTCGCGCAGGGTGATCACCGCCGCCTCGCGCTCGAGGCAGCACAGCATGACCGGACCGGACGTCATGAAGTCGACGAGCTCGGGAAAGAACGGCTTGCCCAGATGCTCGGCG
>JBEBGT010000277.1:0-5157 GCA_040081365.1 Candidatus Eiseniibacteriota bacterium
CCGATAGAGCAATGAAGTGATGGGTGTCCGCCTCGAGCCGAACCGTGCGCGGTCGTGTGGAGGTCAGCGGCTGTCCCCGCGAGTGACAACGAGCGCACGGGGGCGTTCCCGGCTAGGACGGTTCCCTAGGTTCGGCCGTGCGGTCGACGGCGGCCCGCCGCGAGGAACGGACCGGCAGTCCGCTGGCTCGGCGCCGCTCGCTGAAGAAGTCAGCGACTTCATCCAACTGTTCGATGATCAGGAGTTTGTCGCGGAATGACAACGCGCGGAACTCCTGGTGCTGCAGCCGCCGCTGGCCCTCCCAGCTCGTGGCTTCCCAGTCGATCGCGTCAGCCATTCGGGTCCTGCCCGTGCAAGAGGCTCAACTCGGCGATATCGGCGAGGTCCTGCGGCCGGCCGGCCTTCCGCTTCAGTTGCAGTAGCGTCGACAGCCGCACGATGTGCATCGGCGCTCCCGGAGCGATCTCCTCGACCAGCGCCAGCCGATATTCCTCGTCGAAATCGAACGGCTCGCTCACGAAGACATCGACCGGAGTCGCGGCGTGCTGGTCGCTGTGGAAGTTGAGCACGGTCATGCCCTTGTGCTCGATCCAGCGTGCGCGCTGCTCGGGGTCGGCGAATCCTTCCGCCGTCACGGGGACACGAGGCCGGTACCCGAGCGCCGCCAGCGCCTGGAATGCGCCCAGTACGTGTTCGGGTTGCAGCTGGACGACGATGTCGAGGTCCTGCGTCTGGCGTCCGTAGCCATGGGCGACAACCGCCAGCCCGCCAACGACGATGAAGCGCACATCGGCTTCATCGAGTGCCCGCGTGATCGCCTCGAGGCTCGTGAGTCGCACCGGCCCTCCGTCGTCGCCCGCTCCGGGGCCAGTCGGCCACCGACGGGTCTGAGCGTGTATCGCCAAACTATCACGAAGGCGGTCACGCGGTCAGCGGGCGCGGGGCGAACCACCCCGAAGGTGCGGTCTCGGAGCTACTCCTCGTCGTCGTCCTCTTCGACTTCGACGATCTCGTCTTCGCCTTCCGCGCCGGTGAGCTGTTCCAGCGTGAACGCGCCGTTCATGTTCTGCGGCAGGATCACGCGGCTCAATGCGCACGCGAACACCTCGTCCATGGTCTCGACCGCCACGAGTTCGAGCTTGTCGCGCACATCGAGCGGGATGTCGTCCACGTCCTTGAGATTCGCGGCGGGGAACAGCAGCGCGCGAAAACCCGCCCGGTAGGCCGCCAGCGCCTTCTCGCGCAGGCCGCCCACCGCCAGCACCTTGCCGCGCAGGCTCACCTCGCCCGTCATGGCGATGTCGTGGTGGATGGCGCGATCGCTTAAGACCGACGCGATCACGAGCCCCACCGTGATGCCGGCGGACGGGCCGTCCTTCGGCACGCCCGCGGCCGGGAAGTGCACGTGGATATCGAAGCGCCCGAACGCATCGCTCGGGATGTCGAGTGCGGCAGCGCGGGAGCGCACGTACGAGTGCGCCGCCTGCACGCTCTCCTTCATGACATCGCCCAGCTGTCCGGTGAGCACCACGCGGCCCGCGCCGGGCATCTTGATGGCTTCCACCACCAGCACCTCGCCACCGGCGGCCGTCCAGGCCAGACCCATGGCCACGCCGACTTCGTCTTCCTTGCCGGCCATCTCGGGCTGGTAGACGCGGTGCCCGAGGTAGTCCTCGAGTTGCACGGCCAGCACGGTGTGCCGGCGCGGGTCGCCGGTCGCGCGCGCGCGCGCCACCTTGCGGCACACGGTGGCGATCTGGCGCGACAGCGACCGTACGCCAGCCTCGAGCGTGTAGTGGCGCACGATCGCGCGCACGGTGTCATCGCCCAGCAGCAGGTCGCGGCCGGAGAGGCCGTGCTCGGTGAGCTGGCGCGGCAGCAGGAAGCGGCGCGCGATCTCGAGCTTCTCGTCTTCCGAATAGCCCGGCACCTCGATGACCTCGATGCGCTCCTGCAACGCGTCGGGCACCGCCTCGAGTTGGTTCGCGCACATCAGCACCACGGCGTGCGACAGGTCGATGGGCACGCCCAGATAGTGGTCGGTGAAGTGCGCGGCGCTCTCGGGGTCGAGCAGCTCGAGCAGCACTTCGACCACGCCGTGGCCACCCTCGCCCATGAGCCGGTCCACGCCCTCGATGAGCATGACGGGATTGCGCACGCCGGCCTCGCGCACCGCGCGCAGGATCTTGCCGGGCTGCGAGCCGTTCGTGGTGCGCGGTTCACCCACCAGTTCGGCGGCATCGGACGTGCCCGAGACGTTCACGCGCACGAACGGCCGGCGCAGTGCACGCGCGACCTCGCTGGCGAGCGACGACTTGCCGGTGCCGTGCGGACCCACCACGCACAGCGCGGGGCCGGGCAGGTCGTGCTTCAGCCGGCGCACCGCGAGGTACTCGAGGATGCGCTCCTTGGCCTTGGTGAGCCCCAGATGCTCCTGCTCGAGTTCGGCCTGCACGTGGCGCAGGTCGGCATCTTCGCCGGCCTGCGTCTCCCAGGGGGTGTTCCACAGCCACTGCAGGTACGCGCGCACCTGTGCGGCTTCGGGTGAGCCCGTGGGCAGGCGGCGCAGGCGGTCCATCTCGCGCTGGGCGCGGCGCGAGACTTCCAGCGGCAGCGTGCCGGTGGTGGTGGGGCCCACGCCATGGTTCGACTGCGACGGGGACTTGGAGCTCGGGGCATCGAGCGCGGCGGTGGCGCGCAACGTGCGCTTGCCCTGCAGCGATCGCGGCTTGGACGGCCGAGCCATGTGCCCTCCGTGGCAGTGGGTGCAGCAGCGGTGGCGTCGGGCGGCCGACGAGGCGGGCTGCCCCATGGGAACACCATGCAAGGGGGCTGCCGGGCCGCTCGGGTGCGCCCAGGGAATATCGGCCGCGGCGCAACTGACTGGAGGGGCGGCACTTCGCCGCGGCGCCACGAGTCCGGCACGCGAAAGCCGCGGTGAGCGCAGCGAAGCTCGTGTGAACGCATGGCTTGCCGTGTGGTCGGTGGTGCCAGTGCGCTCGCCGGCATTGCAGCGTGCACGATGGCGCGTGCGGAATGTCCGGCGGTGGGGAGCACGCCCGAAGGGGAATACGAAACCCCGCACCCTTGCGAGTGCGGGGTTCCGTCGCGAGCGAAGGCGCGATGACTCGCGCCCTCACAGCGTGTGGTCACGCCCGCATGAGGCGGGCGCGCCGAGTCCTGTTACCGGTAGATCGCCTTCACCGCGCCCCACGTGCTGCGCTGAGCCGGGACGGTGTGATACAGGTCGCACGCGTCATCGAAGTTGATGCCGATGCCGAGATTGTCGATCGAGAAACCCCAGTCCGCCGTGCCAGCGTAGGAAGGCACCGCCGGCAGCGTGGAGGCCGAGGCGCTCTGGCGGATCGCGAACGTCGAGGTCGACAGCGCCGCGATGGCCGCGTTGGTGTTGGTGACGCTCGGGCTCGACTCGTTCGCCGGGTTGACCCACAGCGTCGACGACTTGGCGATCGGGTCGTAGTTGATGACGATGTTGTAGCGCTGGTTGTAGTTGAGCGACGTGGCCGACCACGCCGTGACACCGACCGTGGCGCTGGTGCTCGAGTGCGAGATGCCGAACGTGAAGCCACCGGCCACCGGGAGCACGTAGAGGCGCGACACGAAGTTCGCCGTGCCGGCATCCTTGAGCGCCGCGAAGTAGATCGCCTTCGGGGCACCGGCGATCGTCGGGATGATCACATCGAAGCAGGCGTACGTCTTGCCCGTCGTCGGCTGGGCCGTGAAGAAGATGTGGTCATCGTTGGCGTTGGGGCCAGAGCCCGTCGCACGGCCCGCGTTGACCTGCACGTCGGTGTTGGCGCCGCTGAAGTTCGCCCAGCCGCCGTTCGGGGCCAGGTTGCCGTCCGGGTACGAGAACGACTCCGACAGGATCGGCAGAGCAAACGACGGCGCCGCGCAGACGGCCAACAGAGCCAAGGTGGTAGCGAAACGCTTCATCATGGGACTCCTTTGGGCTGTGGAAAGCATGGTGCGTCCCCGATCGGGGGCTGAAGCGATACATCAGGTGGTGTCGGGACCGCCCCATCCGCGCCTCTCCGAAGACAGGCAAGCTGTGGGCACGAGTGTGGAGCGGGACCCTTGGAAGATGAAGCATTTGCCCTATCCGGGGCAAGGCCTGAATGCTGACCGCGCCATTTGTTCCATGCCCGAAACACTCAGTGCTGAACGAGGTTGGCCTGTACTGCCGGTTTCAGCCCGCGCGCGCCCAAGTGGCACCCTCACGCGCGCTCGAGAAGGGGCCAGTTCCGGGCGGGCGACCCACCCGGCCGGCGGCCGGGCGGCGATCAGGCGCTGCGGCGCTGGGTCGCGGCGACCCACACCATCCGGGCGACGTTCGCGAGCAGGAACACCGCGAACCCCCGCGCCAGCATGGCCTGCGGCACCTGCTGGGCGGCCACGGACGCCAGCGGCGCACCCACGAGCGCTCCCAGCGCCAGCCCGGGCAGGAGCGGCCGGGCCACATTGCCGAGGCGGTCGTGCTCCATGGCCCCGAACGGGGCGGTGACCAGGATGAGCGCCAGGCTCGTGCCCTGTGCCATCTGCTGCGACATGCCGAACAACAGCGTGAGCGCGGGTACCGCGATCACGCCGCCGCCCACTCCCATGAAGCCCGACAGGAGCCCCACCGTCGCGCCGAGCGCGAGCGATGCCAGCAGGCCCACCATGCCGGTGAGCGCGTGCTCGGCCGAACCGGCCGGCGCCTTCCATAGGATGCGTGCCGCCACCAGCACCAGGAACAGGGCGAAAGCGCTCGTGAGCCGCTCACGACTGGTGCGCGCGGCGAGCCGGGCGCCCCACCGGGCGGCGAGCACGCTCGACAGGCTCATGATGCCGGCCGGGAGCCACGCGACCTGGCCGTGCAGGCCGTAAACCAGCAGCCCGGCCACGGCGGTGGCCCCGATCGCGGCCAACGAGGTGCCGTGCGCCTGGTGCTGCGTGAGCGCGAAGAACGCGATCAGCATGGGCACCAGCAGGATGCCGCCGCCCACGCCGAACAGTCCGCCGGCGAGACCCGCCGTGAAGCCGGTGAGCAGCGCCGGGCCCCAGGTGGCGATGGCCGACTTGTTCGCGATGGGGGGGTTCACTTCGGTCGCATGGACCAGCGCGTGCGCACGAGCCAATCCGGCCGGCCGCTCG
>JBEBGT010000278.1:0-5148 GCA_040081365.1 Candidatus Eiseniibacteriota bacterium
CGGCGGCAGTGCGGCCGACGCCCAGCACCTGGCGGCGGAGTTCTCGGGCCGCTATCTGGTGGATCGGCCGGGGCTGCCCGCGATCGCGCTCACGGCCAACTCGTCGGCCGTGACGGCGATCGGCAACGACTACGGTTACGACGAGGTGTTCTCACGCCAGTTGGAGGGCATCGGCAAGCCGGGTGACGTGCTGGTGGCGATCACCACGAGCGGCCGCTCCGAGAGCATCCGTTCGGCCGTGCGCGCCGCGCACGCGCTCGAGATGCAGGTGATCGGCATGACCGGCGCCAAGGGCAGCGAGTTCGCCGCCATGTGCGACGTGGCGCTGGTCACGCCGTCGGTGTCGACGCCCAATATCCAGGAGGGCCACATCGCCATGGGGCACGCGTTCTGCCTGCTGGTGGAGCGCACGTTGTTCCCGGGTGCGGCCGCCGGCCAGGGGCCGTTGCCCGCCGCGGTGGCCGAGGCCGAGGCCGCGGATCTCGCCACCAGCGACGAGCTGCTGGAGCCCGAGGACGAGCCGGAGGTCGACGAGGCGCCCGTGCGCCGTGCGGCCACCAAGCCCGCCAAGTCCACCAAGGTGGCCAAGTCCGCCAAGCCCGCCAAGGCGGCGAAGCCCGCGAGCCGCGCCAGCGCGCGCGGCAAGTCGCCGCGCAAGAGCACAAGGGGCCGCGTGTGATCGGAGCACTCATCCAGGCGCTGCGCCCCAAGCAGTGGACCAAGAACCTGTTGGTCTTCGTGGGCGTGGTGTTCGCGCAGCAGGCCGGCAACCCCGAGTTCCTGAAGCGCGCGGGTGCAGGGTTCCTGGCGTTCTCGCTGCTCGCCGGCACGGTGTACATGCTCAACGACCTGCGCGACCTCGAGGCCGACCGCGTGCACCCCAAGAAGCGCCTGCGTCCGATCGCCGCGGGCAAGCTGCCGGTGGGCGTGGCGTGGGCCGCGGTGCCGTTCCTGCTCGCGGCCGTGGGCGTGATCGCGTGGTGGCTGGGTGCCGGCTTCAGCGCCGTACTCGTGGCCTATCTGGTGAGCAACGTGGCCTACAGTTTCGGGCTCAAGCACCACGTGATCCTCGACGTGTTCCTGATCGCCACCGGGTTCGTGCTGCGCGCGGTGGCGGGCGTGGAACTGCTCAAGCCCGTCGCACCGCTCACGCAGATCTCACCGTGGCTGCTCGTGTGCACGTTCTTCGGAGCGCTGTTCCTGGGTGTGTCCAAGCGCAGCCGCGAGCGCACCAACGCCGGGGCCAGCGCGTCCAGCCAGCGTGCGGTGCTGGCGGCCTATTCGCCCGAACTGTTGGACCGCATGCTCACGATCTCGGCGGCGTGCACGCTCATGTCGTACGCGCTTTACACCATCTGGCCGGCCACGGTGGCCAAGTTCCACACCGAGATGCTGATCGTGACCGTGCCGGTGGTGGCGTACGGCGTGTTCCGGTACCTGCACCTGGTGAAGGTGTCCGAGACCAGCGAGGATCCCTCGCAGGTGCTGCTCACCGACCGGCCGATCCAGGCCGCGGTCGCCGCGTTCCTCGCGATCGCCGTGTGGATCCTGTACCGCGCGCAGTGAGCGCGGCCGTGAGTGCACGGCGTCGTCGCACGCCCGCGCATCCGCGCCGGGTCACGGTGGAGGCGCGCGCCAAGCTCAACCTCATGCTGGCGGTGGGGCCCAAGCGTGCAGATGGCTTCCACGACCTGGTGACTGTGTTCCAGTCGGTGTCGCTGGCCGACACGCTCATCGCCGAACGCCGTGCGCGCGGCTTCACGCTCGCGGTGCGTCACGAGTCCGCCGCTGTGCGCGGCGCGCACGACGTGGCGGGCCAGCGCATGGTGCGCGGCGATGCCAGCAACCTGGTGTTGCGCGCGGCGCGCCTGCTCGCCGCGGCACTGGCGTTGCCCGGCGGCGCGCACTTCACGCTCGTGAAGCGCATCCCCGCACAGGCCGGCATGGGCGGTGGCAGCGCCGACGCCGCCGCCGCGATCGCCGCGCTGTGCGCACTGCATGGCCGCCGGCTCTCGCGCGAGCAGCGCAGCGGATATGCGTTGCAACTCGGTTCCGATGTCCCGTTCGCGGCGACCGGCGGAACCATGCTCGGGACCTCGCGTGGGGAAGTTCTTGCCCCGCTCGGCCGAGTGGCCCCATTCCGCGCGATCATCGCCATGCCGAAGTGGAGGGTGTCCACCGCCGAGGCGTTCGGCCGGCACGACGCGGGCAGAATCCCCTTGACACCTTGGAAACACCACCTCAGATTTGCCTCGACCGTTGGGCGGCAGCGAGTTGAAGCGCTGGCACTCATGCGTCATGGCAACCGATTCGAAGAGCTGCTCGGGCATCATCGACAGGATTTCGTAGGGCTGTGCGCAAGGCTGCGCGCAGCCGGACTGCTGCAGCCACGCCTGACCGGGAGTGGATCAGCGGTGTACGCCATCGTGCCGGCCGGTGCCACTGTCCGGGAGATCGTCGGCCGCTTCTCCGGGGATGAGCCTCTGTACGAGGTGCGTCCAGTGGGGAGGGGCTTGCGGCTCCAACTCCACGCGACCCTCACGAGGCCACGGACTGGCACTCGCGGCGGCGCACCACGCACACGCGGCGGCCAGCGACGGCGCCGCACACGAGCCAGCTGAACCTCAGGGATGGCTCCGAGGTGAACATCTCATGGTCGAGATCACCGAGGTTCGTGTATCGCTGCGGAACGACGAGAAGTTGAAAGCGTTCGTCAGTATCACGCTCGACGATTCGTTCGTGATCCGCGGTCTCAAGATCATCCGGGGTAACACGGGGCTGTTCGTGGCGATGCCCAGCCGCAAGCGGCCCGATGGCCAGCATCAGGACCTGGCCCACCCGATCAACGACAGCACGCGCAAGTACCTCACCGAGAAGGTCATGGCCGAGTACGAACGGGAGCTGAAGCAGCCCAGCGGCCAGCCCCATCACGAGGAACACGCGACGTACTGAAAGCCAGTTCCCGCGGTGCCCCCCGCCCGCAGGCGCCACGCGAACGGGTGACCGGGACGAGTCCGGCACCCCCGGCCACCGGGCCATCCCCGGTCCGGCCGACGCAGCAGCCGTGATCCGGCGCATGCCGTAGGTCCATCCGGCACAATGACTTCCCGCCAGCGCACGAATGCCCACAGCCGCGGCGAGCGACGTGCTCGGAGGATCGCGGGTGGCCCAGGGCCGGCCGGTTCCAGCCCCGGTCCGCCGTGGTCGCTCCGCTCCCGGCGACGACTCGCCCCGTCCGGCGGCCCACCGGCGACCTTCGAACACAAGGTGCGGTTTGACTCGGGTTTGCACGCGCGGCTATCCTGCCACCCGCATTTCCCCTCAGGCAGTTCTCTGGGCCAGCAGCTTTCACCCCGCTCTCACTTCAGGTGAGGCGGTCCGTGACGGAAACCCGTTTCGTTGGTGGGGCGTGGCCAAGCGGTAAGGCACGAGACTTTGGCTCTCGCATCCGGAGGTTCGAATCCTCCCGCCCCAGCCATTTCCAGCCGGGGCAGGCGGCGACGGCCCCGGCTTTCGCTTGTTCCCGTTCCATCGAGATGTGAGTTCCTGACGCGACGCGCGCGGCCGGCCACGGTCCGTTCGCGTTCCGCGTTCATACGCGTTGCCCGTGCCGCACGCGGGTCGCGCGACTCTTCCTCGGTCGATCCGGGAGGTCGGACTTGGATCCCTGTCGCATCTTCGCCGGTTCCGCGAGCCAGCAACTGACCACCGCCATCTGCGAGCGCCTCAAGGTGCCCGTGGGCGATGTCGTCGTGTCGCGCTTCGAGGATGGTGAGGTCTCGGTCCGTTTCAACGAGAACATCCGCGGGAGTGACGTGTTCATCGTGCAGTCGACGAACGCGCCGGCGGACAACCTCATGGAGCTGCTGGTCATGCTCGACGCCGCCAAGCGCGCGTCGGCCCGGCGCGTGACGGCCGTGCTGCCGTACTTCGGCTATGCGCGCCAGGATCGCAAGGACCAGCCGCGCGCCCCGATCACCGCCAAGCTGGTGGCGAACCTGATCACCGTGGCCGGTGCCGATCGCGCGCTCACGATGGATCTGCACAGTGCGCAGATCCAGGGCTTCTTCGATATCCCGCTCGACCACCTGTACTCGGCGCCGGTGCTCATCGAGCACTTCTCCAAGCTGAACCTGCCGAACCTGGTGGTCGTCGCCCCCGACATCGGCAGCGTGAAGATGGCGCGCGCCTATGCCAAGCGCTTGAACGCCGACCTCGCGCTGGTCGACAAGCGCCGGCCCAAGGCCGATTCGGTCGAAGTCATGAACATCATCGGTGACGTCGAGGGCAAGAACGCCGTCATGTTCGACGACGTGGTCACCACCGCGCGCACGCTGTGCCAGGCCGCCAAAGCGATCCGCGCGCGCGGCGCCAAGGACATCTACGCCGGTGTCACGCACGGCGTGTTCTGTCCCGGTGCGTTCGAGCGCATCGACGAGTCGCCCATCACCGAAGTCGTGGTCACCGACACGCTCAATCATGCGCCGGGCTTCCTGCCGGGCAAGATCCGCGAGCTCACGGTGGCCGGCCTGCTCGGCGAGGCCGTGCAGCGCATCCATGAAGAGCGGTCGCTGAGTTCACTTTTCGTCTAGTCGCTGAGCTGCCGCGCGAGTCCGCGCGGCGGCGGGATTTTTCGTCCAGAGAGCAGTACGGGAACAGGAGGGCATCATGTCGGTCATCCAGTTGAAGGGCTCGCGCCGTGAGAGCGTGGGCAAGGGCAGCGCGCGCAAGGCGCGTGCGGCGGGCCAGATCCCGGCCGTCGTGTACGGCCACGGCGAGACGCCGATGCCGGTGTCGGTGGACAAGCGTGAGTTCGAAGTGGCGCTGCGCGGCCACAAGGGCTCGAACGCCATCGTCAACCTGGCGGTCTCGGGCGCCAAGGACGTCACGGCACTCGTGCGTGACGTGCAGTACGACCCGCTGACGCGCAACATCGTGCATCTCGACTTCCAGCACATCTCGCTCACCGAGACGATCGAAGTCGAGGTGCCGGTGCACTTCGTGGGCGTGCCGGTCGGCGTCAAGGACGGCGGCGGCATCCTCGAACACCTCGTGCGCACGCTCGAAGTGCGCTGCCTCCCGACCGCGATCCCGGCGAGCATCGACGTCGATGTCACCGCGCTCAACGTGGGCGAGAACATGCACGTG
>JBEBGT010000672.1:0-1302 GCA_040081365.1 Candidatus Eiseniibacteriota bacterium
CCCCCCCCCCCCCCCCCCCCCCCCCCCCCCCCCCCCCCTATCCAGCAACAGGCGGGCATACCCCTTTATTGGTGTGTGCGGGGGGGTTGGTTTTTTTTTTTAAGCTACGGGCTTTGCGGCGGGGCCCGCCGCGCACGGCCACGCCGTGGGCATCGCGGACCTGACCCACGGCGAACGGGGCACACGCGGTGACGTGGCCACGCGTGCGGCCGAGGCGCAGGCCGCCGCACGGGCGCTCGGCGTGGCCACGCGCGTGAACCTCGGGCTGCCCGACGGTGCGCTCGACCGCCACGCTGCCGCGCAATTGCGCGCCGTGGTCGAGTGCCTGCGTGAATATCGGCCCGCGCTCGTGGTCGCACCCGACCGGCACGACGAGCATCCGGACCACGTGGAAGCCTCGCACCTCGTGGCGCGTGGTTGCTACCTGGCGGGACTCGCGCGCTACGACGCCAAGGGCGAGCGCTTCCGGCCCGAACGATTGTTGTTCGCGCTCTATCGCTCGGCGGTCGCGCCGCATGTGGTGGTCGATGTGAGCGAGGTGTGGCCGCAGCGCATGGCCGCGCTGCGCGCGCATGCGAGCCAGCTCGATCCCGCGGCCGGACCCGCCACGTACCTCACCGCGACCGGGTTCCTCGAGAGCGTGGAGTCACGCGCCCGCACCTGGGGCGCGCTGGCCGGCGTCGAATACGCCGAGGGCTATCGCGTGCGTGGACCGCTCGCACTGACGGACGCACGGGCGCTGCTGGGATCACGGGGGAGGCCGCATGGCTGAACGGAACCGGAAGTCGGGCAGCGCGCGGACCCAGCCCGCCCGGGCGCGAGCGCCGAAACGCGCGGCCAAGTCCGCCAAGTCCGCCAAGTCGCCGCGCCTGCGCCGCCGGCTCAAGATCGGCATCAGCTGCTACGCGCATTTCGGCGGCAGCGGTGTGGTGGCTTCGGAACTCGGCCGCGAACTCGCGCGCCGCGGGCACGAGGTGCACCTGATCGCCAGTCACCTGCCGTTCCGGCTGCGCAGCTTCGAGCCCAACATGTCGTTCCACGAGGCCGCCCCGGCGCACTACCCGGTGTTCGAGGACGCCCCCAGCAATCTGGCGCTCGCCACCAAGATGGTCGAGGTGGTCGAGAACTACACGTTGGACGTTCTGCATGTGCATTACGCCATGCCGTTCGCCACCAGCGCTTACCTCGCCAAGCAGATCATGCTGCCGCGCCAGCTCGGGGTGGTCACCACGCTGCACGGCACCGACATCACCGTGGTGGGGGCCGAGCCGGCCTTCTTCCGGCTCACCCAGTTCAGCATGC
>JBEBGT010000015.1:0-18834 GCA_040081365.1 Candidatus Eiseniibacteriota bacterium
CACCCCCCAGACCCCGCAGCGCACTGGCTTCATGACGGCACTCCTTGGTTCGAAGCGAGGGCTCAGCGCGTGATGCCGCGCACCGAGGTCTCGCAGAAGCGGGCGAAATGTTCGATCTCGGGCAGACCCGGCAGCTCGCGGCGGATCGCCTCGACGGCCTTGCCCGCGGTATGCCCGTCGCGGAAGAAGATGCGGTAGGCACGCTCGGCCCCCTCGACCGCCGCGCGCGAGAATCCGCGCCGCGCCAGGCCGATGGAGTTGATGCCGGCGTTGCGCGGCGGGCTGCCCGCGCACTTCACGAACGGGGCGATGTCCTGCGACACGCGCGAGCCGCCGCCGACCATGGCGTGCCGGCCGATGCGCGTGAACTGGTGCACCACCGTGCCACCGCCGACGATGGCCCACTGGTCGACCACGACGTAGCCCGCCAGCTGCACGGCATTCGCCAGGATCGCGCGATCGCCGATCACGCAGTTGTGCGCCACGTGCGCATAGGCCATGAGCAGCACGTGGCTGCCGATGCGCGTGGCCTCGCCCGGATCGGTGGCGAGGTTCGCCGTGCAGTACTCGCGGAACACGTTGTGGTCGCCCACCGTGAGGTACGACGGTTCGCCCGAGTACTTGAGGTCCTGCGGCGCCGAGCCCAGCACCGCGCCATGGTGGAGGTGGTTGTCGCTGCCGATCGTGGTCCAGCCTGTGACCAGGGCATGCGAGTCGATGCGCGTTCGGTCGCCCACCTGCACGTCGGGGCCCACCACGGCGCCGGGCCCGATCACCACGTCGACGCCCAGGCGCGCGCGCGGGTCGACGAACGCCGCCGGGTGCACCTGCACGCCGCTCATGGCCGCCGGTCCACGACGGTGGCGAGCAGGTCGGCCTCGGCCACCAGCTGGCCGTCGACGAACGCCTCGCCGCGCATCTTCATGGTGCGCCGCTTCACCGACAGCAGCGTGAGCTTGAAGTGCAACTGGTCGCCGGGCACCACGGGACGCCGGAACTTGGCACCATCGATGCCCATGAAGTACATGAGCTTGTTGGCCGGATCCTCGACCGAGTTCAGCATCAGCATGCCACCGACCTGGGCCATGGCCTCGAGGATGAGCACCGCCGGCATGACCGGATGCCCCGGGAAGTGCCCCTGGAAGAACGGCTCGTTGATGGTGACGTTCTTCAGCCCCTCGATGCTGCGCCCTTCCTCGATGTTCGTGATGCGGTCCACGAGCAGGAACGGATAGCGGTGCGGCATGAGGTCCATGATCGCCGTGGTGTCCCACTCCTCCGGCGGACCGCCGGGACGGCGTCCGGGCAACGGCAGCGTCTCCTTGAGTGTCTTCACGAACGCCACGTGCCCCTGATGGCCGGAGCGCTTGGCGCTCACGTGGCCGAGCAGCGGTCCGCCCAGGATGAACAGGTCTCCCAGCAGATCGAGGATCTTGTGGCGCACGAACTCGTCCGGGAACCGTAGCGTCTCCTCGTTGTGGATCTTGTCCTTGCCCACCACCACCGCACTCTCGATGCGGCCGCCCTTGATCCAGCCCGACTGTCGCAACAGCTCCAGATCGCGCTCGAGCACGAACGTGCGCGCCGGTGCGATCTCCTTCATGAACGTCTCGGGCGTGAGCTCGATGCTGCGCTCCTGCACGCCGATCAGCGGATGGTCGTACTCGATCCGGAACGAGAGCTTGAACCCGGTGTACGGCACGGCGGACAACTCCACCGCCCCATCCGCGTAGCGCACGGGCTTGCTCACCTTGATGTGCCGCGTCGGCTTGTCCTGGTCGACGATCCCCGCCGCCTGCAGGGCCGTGGCCACCGGCAGCGCGCTGCCGTCGGTCTCGGGCACCTCCATGGTGTCCATCTCGACGATCAGGTTGTCGATACCGAGACCGGCGACGGCCGCCAGCACGTGTTCCATGGTGTGCACCTGCACGCCGTCCTGCTGCAGGATCGTCCGGCGTCCGGCACCCGGATCGAAGTGAGCGTTCTCCGGTCGGACCCGCACCTCGGGGCGGTTCGGGAGGTCGGTGCGCACGAAGCGCACCCCATGCCCGACCGGCGCGGGCAGGAAGCGCATGGTGCCCTTCTCGCCCGTGTGCAACCCCACGCCCTCGATCGTCGCGATGCTGTTCACGGTTCGCTGCGGCCGTCCACTCAACGCACGCTCTCCTTCTGGTTCTCCTCGAGTTTGGCGACGCGCGACTCGAGCGCCTTGGTGCGGTCGAACAACAACGGCAGGCGCTGCAGGTAGGCGTTGATGCGCTTGACGAGCGTGAGGGGCGAGGCGGGTGTGCCGAACACCGTGGTGCCCGGATTCACCGACTTCGTGACGCCGCTCTGGGCGCCGACCTGCACGCCCTTGCCCAGCTTCACGTGCCCGATCACACCGGCCTGGCCGCCGATGGTGACGTAGTCCTCGAGCTCGGTGCTGCCCGAGATCCCGACCTGCGCCACGATGATGCAATGCTTGCCGACGATCACGTTGTGGCCGATCTGCACGAGGTTGTCGATCTTGGTGCCGTCGCCGATGCGCGTGCTGTCGGTGGTGGCGCGGTCGATGGTCGTGTTCGCCCCCACCTCGACGTCGTCACCGAGGATGACGTTCCCGACTTGCGGCACCTTGTGGTAGCGCCCGGCATCGAACGCGAACCCGAAGCCGTCCGCGCCGATGACCGCGCCCGAGTGCAGGATGCAGCGGTCCCCCAGCACGCACTCCTCGCGCACGGTGACGCGCGGATACAGCAGGCAGCCTTCGCCGATCGTCGCCTGCACACCCACGTAGCAGCCGGACATGAGCACGGTCTTCGCGCCGATGCGCGCCCCCGGCTCCACGGTGCAATGCGGGCCGACCGAGGCGCCCTCGCCGACGTGCGCGGCCGGTGAGACCACCGCGGTCGGATGCACGCCGGGCAGCGGCTGGTAGAGCTCGGGGCGGAAGAGCCGCACGGCCTTCTGGAACGCCAGGTACGGGTGATCGACCTGCAGCATGGGCACCGACGCCTGCCGCGGCGCACGGTCCACGATCACGGCCGCAGCGCGGGTTTCTTGCAGATAGCCCTCGTAGCGCGAGTTGGCGAGGAACGTGAGGTCCCCCGCCTGTGCCTCACGGATCCCGGCGACGCCGCGGATGACGATCGCACCGTCCCCCACGACCGTCCCGCCCAGCTCGACCGCGAGTTCGGCCAAGGTACGCGTACTCATGACGTCCTCCCTGACTAGCGCCCGCCGCCGCTCGCCGCGTTCGCGTTGAGTTCGGCCAGGACCTCGTTCGTCATGTCGAGGCTCTTGTCGGCGTAGATGACGAATCCGCTGGTGGCATCGAGAACGAGCTCCACGCCACGCTGCCCGGCGATCTTCTCGACCGCCCGGCGCACGAGCCCGATGATGTCCTCGGTCGCGCGCGTGTTCTCCTGAGCCGCGCGGCCGTTCGGGCCCCAGATGTCCTGCACGAACGACTCGTATTCGCTGATCGAGCGCGTGAGCGCCGATTCCTTCTCCTGGCGCTTGAGCGCCGACAGCACCGGCGACTGGTCCTTGACCTCGGCCTTCAACTGGTCGACCAGTTTCTGCTTCTCGGCGGCCTCGTCGCGCCAGCCCTGCACCTGGCGCTCGAAGCGCTGCTGGGCCTCCTGTGCGTCCTTGAACTCGAGCCAGATTCGGCCCGAATCGATGTAGCCGAGGCGGGCATCCGCAGCGCGCGCGGCCGTGCCGGGCACGAGCCCGAGCGCGCCGGCCAGCGCGCATACCGCCACCGCGCGCGTGCCGCGCGCCACGAACGACCTGGACAGCATCCGGCGCATCGGGGCCTCCTCGCCTAGAAGTTCACGTTACCGAGCATGAAGTGCCCGACCCATCGCGGTCTGTCGTCGCGATGGAAGCCATAGCCATAGTCGAATCCGATGTTGCCGAGCAGCGGGATCTCCATGCGGAAGCCGATGCCCGCGCCCACCTTGAGGTCGAACGGCTTGATCTCCTTGGGCAGGTCCCAGCTGTTGCCAGCATCGAAGAACAACAGCCCGTGCAGCGGGTGCGCGATCGGGAACTGCTGTTCGAACGTGAACGCCGCCATGTAGCGGCCTCCGGGATAGCGCACATGGGTCGTCGACGTGGACGTCGAGTCGTCGCCGTTGATGTTCTTGATCACGACTCCGAGGCTGTCGCGGAAGACCCGGGTATCCACGATGTCCCGACTGAACTTCCCAGGGACCACCTGATAGTCATCGTAGCCACGCAGCGGATCGGGCGTGTTGCCGCCACCGAGCCGGAAACGCGCATAGTCGGGCACGACGCCACCCTTCCACGGATACACGTTCACGGTGCCCAGCCGCAGCTTGAACATCGACGTGACGCGCTTCACGACCGACGGCGTGTAGACGCGACCCTCGTAACGGTGACGGTGGTAGTGCAACTCGCCACCGAACGGGCCGCCCGTGAACTCGTCGTTCGCGGTCAGCCGCGTGCCCTTGGTGGGATAGAACGGGTTGTCGGCGCTGTTGCGCAGGAAGTTGGTCTCGAAGGTGCTGGTGAGCTGTTCCTTGTCCACCGTGATGCCGTTGATCTGGCGCACGAGCGACGTGTCGAGGTTCGAGAACTCGATGCCCTCGAACGTGTACGACACCGAACCGCGCGAGTAATCCGGCCACGGCAAGGGCCGCCCGATGCGACCCGAGACACCGCGGCGGGCCTGGGTGTACTCCTCCAGGTCACGCGACGTGTTGTAGGCCGAGAACCCCAGCAGCGTGGGCGAGTCGTGGAACCAGGGCTCGGTGAAGCTCAACTGGTAGTCCCGCCGGCGTCCGCCGCGCTCCAGATGCAGGGCCAGCTGCTGGCCGTTGCCGAGCACGTTGTTGTGCGCGATCTCCAGGAAGCCGGTGAGCCCGGCATCGTTGGTGTAACCCGCACCGGCCGACGCCGTGCCGACCTGCTTCTCGGTGACCTTGAAGATGAGGTCGACATCGGTGCTCTCGGCGGGCTGGAAGTCGGGGATGACCTCGTTGAAGATCCCGAGCCGCATGATGTCGCCCTGGCTTCGCACGAGCGCCGAACGCCGGAACAGGTCGCCCTCGCGGATGTTGACCTCGCGCCGGATGACCTTCTCGCGCGTGCCCTTGTTGCCCGTGATGCTGATCCGATGCACGTGCGAGGGCGCGCCCTCGACCACGTTGACCGCCACGTCGACCACCGAGTCGCGCACCACGGTCTCGACCGGCTCGAGGTTCAGGCCATACAGGTAGCCACGCTCCATGTACTCGGAGTAGGCCCCCTGCAGCATGCGCTGGATGCGATTGTGGTTGTAGTCCCGGCCACCCTTCTTGGGCCACTGCCGTTCGAGCACGTCGGTGGGCACCACCTGGTTGCCCGCCCACGTCACACCACCCATCTCGTAGCGCCGGCCCTGCTCGACCTTCACGCGCAGCACCAGATCTCGCGGCTCGGCACCCGGTTCGAGCGTGAAGCCGTCGTCCAACACGGTCATGTCGCGGTAGCCGTGGTCGTGGTACCAGTCCTGGAGCTTCTCGCGGTCCTCGGCGAACGACTCGTCCTTGATGTCGCCGCCGCCCAGGAAGCCCTTGGCCTTGGTCTTCATCGCCTTGCGCAGCTTCTTCTCGGGCACGTCGGCCGTGCGCCCTTCGAACACGATGGCGCGGATGCGGACCTTCTCGCCCTCGTCGACCACGAAGCGCAGGTGCACTTCGTTGCGCCCTTCGAGCGTATCGGCCTTCGTCGTGATCTTCGCGCGCGAGAAGCCCTCTTCACGGTAGTAGGTCTTGAGCGTGTCGATCTGGTTCGCCGTGGCGGTGAGCGAGTAGGTCTCGCCGACTTTCAGGAACAGCTTCTTCTCGAGGTCGGAATCCTCGCGCTGCTTCATGCCCTCGAACGAGACCTGCGCGATGCGCGGGCGCTCCACGACCTCGATGAGCAGGTCGGTGGTGTTGTCCTCGGGGTGCACGACCTGGCGCGGTTTGACGTCGGCGAACAGCCCGAGGGCGAGCAGCTTGCGCACCCCGCGGCGCACGGCGTCCGCCGAGAACGTCTGGCCAGCGCGCAGTTCGAACGTGCGCAGGATGCGCGTGGAGTCGGTGAAGGCATTGCCGACCACCTGCACGCTGCGGATCGTCGGCGGTGTGGCGGGTGGTGGCGGGGCCACCGGCGGGGCCGTCGTGGCCTCCGTGGGCGGGAACTGCGCCGACGCCGCGGCCGGCCACAGCAGCCCAAGAGCGAACAGCATGAACCACGCGGCCGCGAGCACGGTCCGGATGGCGGAGCCGGGGTCCGGGGGGCCGGCATGACGGGTCCGGGTCTGCGTGTCGCGGTGTTCGATGCGGATCTGGTTTCGGGGCACTCGAAGCTCTCCTCAGGGGCCACACACGCAGTGGACGAGCTGCACCACTCCCGCGGAACGCGTCCTTGCGCGCGCGAGCGAGCTCGGCGTGGCCATGTGACGGGGAGTCGGCCCGCGATGATGGACAAGCCCAGTCGCCTTGTCCAGCGCGGAACCCTCTCGCAAGGTACGCCCCCATACCCCGTTGCGAGCGCCCGCGTTCCACGTTCACGTGCCGTATGGCCGCGCTCGGCGCGCCCGGGGCGGCTCCCACTTGGCGGCATGCGGGACCGCCGGGCCCCTGGCGGGACCCGGCGGTCTGTCACGGCTTCGTGGAATCTGCGGCGCGGACGCGCTATGCGCTCGGGACCGGCGGCGCCGCCTCGCTACCGGCGGGCACCGTGGTGAAGTCGAGCACGTCGTCCTTGCGCGTCACCTTGACGTTCGAGCCCGCCGGGATCTGTCCGCGCAGGATGAACTCCGCGAACGGGTCCTCGAGCAGACGCTGGATCGCACGCTTCAACGGCCGCGCCCCCAGCGCCGGGTCGAACCCCTTGTCGATGAGCAGCTCGGTCGCCTCGGGCGTGAGCTCGAGTGAGATCTCCTGCACCTTGAGCCGGGCACTGAACTGCCCGAGCAGGATGTGCACGATCTCCTTCATGTTGTCGCGCACCAGGGCGTGGAACACGATGACGTCGTCGATGCGGTTCAGGAACTCGGGATTGAACGCGCGCTTCAGTTCGTCCTGCACGGTCGTCTTGATGTTGCTGAACGCCTGCGCGCCGTCGATCTGCTTGAAGCCGAGCTTCTGTCCGCCCGACACGATCTGCCGGCCGCCCAGGTTCGACGTCATGATGATGACGGTGTTCTTGAAGTCGACCTTGCGGCGCGAACTGTCGGTGAGCACGCCGTCGTCGAGCACCTGCAACAGGACGTTGAACACGTCCGGGTGCGCCTTCTCGACTTCGTCGAGCAGCACCACCGAGTACGGCTTGCGGCGCACCTTCTCGGTGAGCTGCCCGCCCTCTTCGTAGCCCACATAGCCCGGAGGCGCGCCCACGAGACGCGACACCGAGAACTTCTCCATGTACTCGCTCATGTCGATGCGGATGAGCGCGTTCTCGTCGTCGAACAGGTAGGTGGCGAGCGCACGCGCCAGCTCGGTCTTGCCAACGCCGGTGGGCCCCAGGAAGATGAACGAACCGATCGGACGCTTGGGGTCACGCAAGCCCACGCGGTTGCGGCGCACGGCCCGCGACACGGCCGACACGGCCTCGTCCTGGCCGACGACGCGCTTCTTGATCTCGTCTTCCATGCGCAGCAGCTTCTGGCTCTCCTCGGCGGCGAGCTTCACGACCGGGATGCCGGTCATGATGCTCAGGACCGCGGCGATCTGGTCGTCGTCGACCTGCACGCTCTGGTCGCGCTTGCTCTCGGACCACGACTTCTTCAAGTCATTGCGGCGCGAGCGCAGCTCCTTCTCCTTGTCGCGCAGCCGCGCGGCCTTCTCGTACTCCTGCCCGCGGATGGCGGCTTCCTTCTCCTTGACCACTTCCTCGAGCTTCTTCTCGAGGTCGTGGATCTCGGACGGCACCGTGCTCACCGACAGCCGGGCGCGGGCGCACGCCTCGTCGATGACGTCGATGGCCTTGTCCGGGAAGAAGCGGTCGTTCATGTAGCGGTCCGCCAGCTTCACGGCCTGCACGATGGCGCCGTCGGTGATCTTCACGCCGTGGTGCGCCTCGTACTTGTCGCGCAGCCCCATGAGGATCTGGATCGTGTCCTCGATGCTGGGCTGGTCGACCATGACCGGCTGGAACCGGCGTTCGAGCGCGCCATCCTTCTCGATGTACTTGCGGTACTCGTCGAGCGTGGTGGCGCCGATGCACTGCAGTTCGCCGCGCGCCAGCGCCGGCTTGAGCATGTTGCTGGCGTCGATCGCGCCCTCGGCCCCGCCCGCACCGACGATCGTGTGCAACTCGTCGATGAAGATGACGGTGTCCTTGGACTCGCGGATCTCGTTCATGACCGTCTTCAAGCGCTCCTCGAACTGGCCGCGATACTTGGTGCCGGCCACGACCGCCGCCAGGTCCAGCGTCACGATGCGCTTGTTCTTGAGGCTCTCCGGCACCTGCGCCGAGATGATGCGCTGCGCCAGGCCTTCGGCGATGGCGGTCTTGCCGACGCCCGGCTCGCCGATGAGCACGGGGTTGTTCTTCTTGCGGCGCGACAGCACCTGCACGACGCGCTCGATCTCCTTGTCGCGGCCGATGACCGGGTCCAGCTTGCCCTCGCGGGCGAGTGCGGTGAGGTCGCGGCCGAACTGGTTCAGGGCCGGCGTCTCGGCGCGCTCTTCGCCGCGCTCGGTGGTCTGCGACGAGCTGGGAGTGCCGCCCAGCAGCTTGAGCGTCTCCTCGCGCACGCGCTTACGGTCCACGCCCAGCTCGAGCAGCACCTTGGCCGCCACGCCCTCACCCTCGCGGATCAGGCCCAGCAGCAGGTGCTCGGTGCCGACGTAGTTGTGCCCCAGCGAGCGCGCCTCTTCCACGGCCAGTTCCAGCACGCGCTTGGCGCGCGGCGTGAACGGGATCTCGCCGATCGTCATGGTGCCGCCCGAGGCGCTCACCATGTTCTCGACCTCCTGGCGGATGCGGTCGAGATCGAGCCCGAGGTTGTTGAGCACCGTGGCGGCGATGCCCTCGCCCTCACGGATGACGCCGAGCAGCAGGTGCTCGGTGCCGATGTAGTCGTGCTGGAGGCGCGCCGCTTCCTCACGCGCCAGATAGATGACCTTGCGGACCCGTTCGGTGAACTTGTCGTGCATGGTGACCTTGGCCCGCCTGCCGGACGGCAGGAAGGCGCTCCTCCTTTATGAGTGGGTATCCCGGGTTTCGTGCTCGGCGGCGGCCAGCCGCTCACGCACGACCTGGGCTCTCCGGATGTTCCGTTCGGGCGGCGCCATCTCCGTGCCCGCGGCACGCTGCAGATGGGCCGGTTGTGTCAGCACCAGCAGTTCATTGACCACGCGCAGCGGGCACAGTCCCTCGAGCCCCATGGCCACGCCCAGCCGCACGGCCGAGCACAGGTTGATGACTTCCTTGGCCTGGATCGAGCGGCAGTAGCGCAGCGTACCGTAAGCGCGCCACACCTTGTCCTCGAGCTGGGTGCGCGCGTCGCGCAACATGCGCTCGCGCGCGCGCTCCTCGGTCTCGATGATCTGCTTGGTCACGCGCTCGAGGCTCTCGATGGAGTCGCGCTCGCTGCGGCCGAGCGTGGTCTGGTTCGAGATCTGGAACAGGTTGCCCATGATCTCGCTGTGTTCGCCATACAGGCCGCGCACGTTGAGCCCCACCTGCATGATGCTCTTCAGGACGCGCTGGATCTCCTCCAGCAGCACGAGCGCGGGCAGGTGGATGAGCACCGAGGCGCGCAGCCCCGTGCCGGCGTTCGTGGGGCACGCGGTGAGGTAGCCGATCTCGTCCGAGAACGCGTACTCGAGCGTGCGATCGAGCTCGTCGTCCGTGGCGTCGGCCAGCGCCCAGGCCTCGGCGAGCTGGAAGCCCGGCGTGAGCGACTGCAGGCGCAGGTGGTCCTCTTCGTTGACCATGATGCTCACACGGTCGTCCGGCGCCACGTAGATGCCACGCGGGCGCGCGCCATCGCCCAACTCGTGCGAGACGAGATGGCGCTCGACCAGCACCTGGCGGTCGATCGGCGAGCAGTCCTGCATCTTGAGCATGAGCCCGCCCTGCAGCAGGCTCGACGAGCCCACGGCATGCGTGACGCTCGCGAGCACGCCATGGAGCTGCTCGTCGCGCGCGCGGTGCGTGAACGGCACGTCGCGCAGGTTGCGCGCCAGCCGGATGCGCGTGGACAGCACCATGTCGGCGTGCGGGCCCTCGCCCTGCCACCACGGCGCGCTGCCCTGGAACAGTTCGTCGAACGACTGCGGCGCGCTCACGAGCGGCCTCCTTCGCGCACCGCGGCCTGGCGCTCGGCTTCGAGCTTGCGGATCTCGTCGCGCACCTGCGCGGCGCGCTCGAACTCCTCGCGCTCCACCGCGCGCTGCAGCTCGTCGTGCAGGCGCTGGATGGTGCGCGTGCTGGACACCGACTCCTGCCCGCGCACCGGCGCCTTGCCGCGATGATGCGTGTCGCCATGGATGCGGCGCAGGAGCGGGCGCAGCTGGAACTGGAACGCGGTGTAGCAGTCCGCACAGCCGAGCCGGCCGGTCTCCTTGAACGAGGAATACAGGAGCCCGCAGCGTGGGCACTGGACGTGCCCGACGCGCTCCTCCTCGGTGTGCGTCATCGAGTCCACCATGCCGGCGAGCAGGTCCGCGATCTCGAACTTGTGCTGCTGAGCGGGGGTGTGCATCCCTTTCTCCTCGGCACAGCGTTCGCAGACATGGATCTCCGACATCTTGTTGTCGTGGATCTCGGTGAAGTGCACGCTGGCGGGATTCTTCCCGCAGATCTGGCAGAGCATGGCTTCCTCTAGCTCGAACGACCCGAAGCGGCCGGCTGCAAGCGGCCGTCCTCGAGCCTCAGGACGCGGTCCGCCATGCCGGCGAGCCTATCATCGTGGGTCACCAGCACAACCGTCTGATGCCGGTCATGGGCCAGCGACTTCAGGAGAGTGTGAAGTTGGGCGGCCGCCGCCAGATCGAGGTTGCCGGAGGGTTCGTCGGCCAACAACAGCGCCGGGGCCGGAGCGAGCGCGCGGCCGACCGCGACGCGCTGGGCTTCGCCACCCGAGAGCTGGCTGGGAACGTGGTCGCGCCGCGCTTCGAGCCCGACCGCCGACAGCACCTCACGCGCGCGCGTGCGCGCCGCCTCGAACGGCATCCCCGCGACGAGCAACGGCATCATGACGTTCTCCTCCGCGGTGAACTCGGGCAGCAGGTGATGGAACTGGAACACGAAGCCCAGCTTGGCCAGGCGCAACCGGCACCGTCCGGTCTCGTCGAGCCCTTGGACCGGCTGGCCCGCCAGCTCGAGAGCGCCCGAATCCGGCCGGTCGAGCGTACCGAGGACGTTCAGGAGCGTGCTCTTGCCCGAACCCGAAGCCCCGACTATCGCCAGAAGCATGCCACGCGGGACTTCGAGATCGACCCCGCGCAGGACCTCGAGCCGGCCGGCGGGCGTTTCGTACGACTTGCACAGATCGCGCGCCATGAGCGCTAGCGGCATTCCCGCATCCTGCGTGTTCCCATGCAGTTCGCCGTGAACGTTCGCGTTCATGCTCAGACCTGCTGCCGGATGGCTTCGATCGGGTCGAGTTTCGAGGCCCGCCACGCCGGATACCAGGCGGCGGCCAGACATAGCACCAGGGCGGCCAGAATCACGGCAGCGAAGTCCCCCGCCTCGGGCTTGAGCGGCAGCGTCTCGATGAAGTAGACGTCCCCCGGTAGGTGAACGAAAGGGTACTTCTGGAGCAGCCAGATCAGCGCGCCGCCGAGCAGTGCGCCGGCCGAGGTGCCGAGCACCCCGATCAGGAGCCCCTCGCCCAGGAACACCGTGAGCACGAAACGCGGCGTGGCCCCGAGCGTGCGCAGCACGCCGATGTCACGGCGCTTCTCGAGCACCACCATGAACAGCGTGCTCACGATGTTGAACGCGGCCACCAGCACGATGAGGGCGAGGATCAGGAACATCACCGTCTTCTCGAGTTTCATCCAGGTGAACAGGTTGCGGTTCAGGTCGATCCAGTTGTTGGCGCGCAGGTCGCTGCGGCCCGAGACACGCCGCAGCCGCTCGCCCTCTTCGGGCGCGGCGAACATGTCCGTCAGCTTGACCTCGACCCCGGTGACGCGTTCCCCCAACTGGAAGAAGCGCTGCGAGGCGCCCACCGACGTGAACCCGAAGCTCGAGTCGTAGGTGTAGAGCCCCGAGGTGAACAAGCCCACCACGCGGAACGGCCGCAGCTTCGGCACGTAGCCGAACGCCGAGGTGGCGTCGCCCTGCAGCGTGGCGAGCAGCACGCGGTCGCCCGGACGCGCGGCCAGCTTGGCCGCCAGCTCGGAACCCAGAACGATGCCGGGCTCGCCCGACGCGGTCACGTTGGGGATCGAATCGAGCTTGGGGCTGATCGTGCTGCCGAGGGTCGTGACCTCGCGCTCGTGCACGAGGTCCACGCCCTTCACGACCACGCCCTCGGACAGCCCCTCGTGGAACACCATGGCCTTGGCATAGGTGAACGCCGAGGCCCCGAGCACGCCCTTCTCCTGCGCGAGCTGCCGCGCGAGTCCCTCGCCGTCGGTGACCCCGTCGGTCGTCGCGCCGAGCAACACCACGTGCGCGTCGGTGCCGGCGATGCGCGACTGCACCTCACCCTCGAAGCCGTTCATGACCGCCAGCACCACCAGCAGCGCCGTGACCCCCACGGCGACGCCGGCGATGCTGATGCCGGTGAGCAGGCGCACGAATCCGGTGCGGGGCCGGGCCCGAAGGTAACGCCCGGCGATCCACAGCGGCAGGTTCACTTCGACCCCGCACCCTCGGGCGTGCCCGCGTCGTCCTCGGGCCGGTCATCCTCGACCGGCCGGCCCTCCTCGGGCCGCAGCTGCGGGAACAGCAGGACGTCACGGATCGAGCGCGCATCGGTGGCGATCATGACCAGCCGGTCGATGCCGATGCCGACGCCGCCCGTGGGCGGCATGCCATACTCCAACGCACGCAGGTAGTCCTCGTCGAGCTGCTGGGCCTCGTCGTCGCCGCGCTCGCGTGCCGACGCCTGCGCCTCGAACGCCGCGCGCTGGGCGTCGGCGTCGCACTGTTCGCTGAACGAGTTGGCCAGCTCCATGCCGGCCACGAACAGCTCGAAGCGCTCCACGACCTTGGGGTTCGTGCGCGACACACGCGCCAGCGGTGAGACCGCCACCGGGAAGTCGACCACGAACGCGGGGTTCTGCAGTTCCGGCTGCACGAGTTCCGAGAACAGTTCGTCCAGCATGCCCCCGGCGCCGGTGCCCGCTCTCGGGTGCAGGTTCAGCCGCGAGATGTGCCGGCCGAGCACGGCCTCATCGAGCGCGTGGATGCTCTCGCCCACCTTGTCGCTCACGGCGTCCAGCATGGACACGCGCGGCCACGGCGGCGTGAAGTCGAGCACGCGACCACCATACGGGATCTGGAGCGTGCCGCAGGCGTGCTGCAGTGCGTCGCACACCAACTGCTCGGTGAGCGTCATCATGTCGTGCACATCGGCGAACGCCTGATAGTACTCGAGCAGCGTGAACTCGGGATTGTGCGAGCGGTCCATGCCCTCGTTGCGGAAGTCGCGCGAGAACTCGTAGACGCGTTCGAGACCGCCCACGATGAGTCGCTTCAGGTACAGTTCGTTCGAGACGCGCAGGTAGAGGTCGATGTCGAGTGCGTTGTGCCGCGTCACGAACGGCCGCGCGAAGGCACCGCCGTACATGGGCTGCAGCACGGGGGTCTCGACCTCGAGGTACGCACGCTCGTCGAGGAAGCGGCGGATGCGCGAGATGACCGCAGCGCGGCGCCGGAACACGTCGCGCACATCCAGGTTCACGAACAGGTCCGCGTAGCGCTGGCGGAAGCGCGTCTCGGGATCCGTGAGCCCGTGCCACTTCTCGGGCAGCGGCCGGATGGACTTGGCCAGCAACTCCACGTGCTCGGCGCGGATCGTGATCTCGCCGGTGCGAGTGCGGAACAGCGCGCCCGAGACACCGACCCAGTCGCCCACCTCGAGCAGTTCGTAACGCGCGAACGCCTCATTCATGACGTCGCTGCGGAAGTACACCTGGATGCGGCCGGAGCCGTCGAGCACGTGGCCGAAGCCGGCCTTGCCATGGCCGCGACGCGCGACCAGTCGGCCGGCGACCTTCACCTGCTCGCCCGGTTCCTCGGTGACGGCATCCCCCTTCGCGAGCAGTTCGTCCGCGTGGTGGGTGATGTCGTAACGGTAGGCGTACGGCTCGCAGCCGATCGCCCGCCAGGCCTCGATCTTGGCCCGTCGCTGGGCCATCAGCTGTCGCAGGGACATGCGCATTCCCTTTGGGATCGCGGAGATCAGCCCCCAAGCGCGTCCATCGCGTGGGGAAACCACGAATGTAGGGAGCGGCTCGGACCACTGTCAAACCCGAGCCGCTCCGCTCCGGAGCGGCGATTCCACGCCCGGGGACTCAGAACCGCAGCGCCAACCCGACCCGGACGTTGCGGCCTTCCTCGTGAACCCGCGGGTCTCGCAGTGGCACCCAGTCGAGGACGTGGTCCCCGTCGACATCCTTCAGGTATCCGCCGCCGACGCGCCCGGTCTCGGTGTAGTAGATGGCGTAGTCGTCCCCGCCGGCGAGGTTGACGTTCGGGTTGAAGCCGTCGCCCCACGACAGCCCGGCGATATTACGCGCATCGAGCAGGTTGCGGGAGTCGACGAACAGCGTCAGGTCCTGTCCCCAGAGCTGCAGATAGCGATCCCCCGCCACCGCGAGCCGGGACGCCGATGGCAGCCGGCGCGAGTTCTCGAGTCGAGGGTCGCGCCGCCGGTCATTGCGGAACTGCGGTGTGAACGGCAGACCGGAGCCGTACGTCCACTGCATGTGCATGCCCCAGCGCCCGGGATAGCGCAGCGTGGCCTGCAGGTTCAGCGAGTGCCGCTGGTCCCAGCGCAGCGCCCGCTCCGAGATCGGCAGGTACAGGGTCGCGCCGTTCACGAACTGCTGCGCCTGGCCGGGGTCCGAGGCCACGCCGGTCGCCACCGAATAGGTGTAGGCCGCGTCGGCCGAGAAGTGCTGGGCGAACGAACGGGTCAGCGACAGTTCGAAGCCACGCGCGCTGGCGTAGTCGCCATTCGTCCACACCGCCACCGCATTGCCGGCCGCGTCCCGATCCGGGCGCACCGTGAGCAATCCATAGATGTCCCGGAAGAACACGCTCAGTTGGCCGTACAGATCGCGCGCGAACTGGTGCTGCAGCGACGCCTGATAGGACACGTCGGTCTCCGGCTCGAGGTCCGGATTCCCCTGGGTGCCGACGCTGCTCGAGAGGCCACGATTCTCGAACAGCGCCGAGGAGGTCACCGTCTGGTAGGTCCAGCCATAGTGGAAACTCAGCGCGTCGCGGTCGGAGACCGGGTACGACACGCCGAGGCGCGGGCTGAGCTGGTGCTTGAAGCGCCGGCCGCTCGGCAGCTCGCTCATCGCCACTTGCGCGCCGGGTGAGAACAGGTCGAATCGCATGCCGCTCGACAGCACCAGGCCCTCGAAACGCCACAGGTCGTGCACGAACACGCCCCCCTGCGGATAGCGGTTCTCGTAATCCGAGCGCACCCCCCCCGGCAGTCCGTTCGCCTCGCCGTTCGGGAATGTGAGCGCGAGATTGCGAACCTCGTGGGAGTGCGCCTCGAGCCCCGCCTTCAAGCGGTGGCGAGCGATGTGCTGCGAGGTGACGTCGGCCTTGAGCGTCCACGCCCGCGAGCGCGAAGCGGCATACACCGGGAAGTCACCGTGCGTCGCGAAGTACGGTTCCGCCTCGGTGTCGGGAGTCAGGTTGCCCGCCCAGAAGAACGGACTCTGCACGTCATACTCCCAGGGCTCCTTGCCGCCGACCTGATTGCGCGTGTCGAAGCGCACCGATGCCAACCGTGCCTGTAGCACCCACGACGAGTCGGGCGTCAGGCGGTAGGCAAGCGTGAGCTGGCGGTAGCGGTCATCCAGCGTCGGAACGTGGTCGGCGAGATTCACGGGTCGGAACGTCGAGTCGAGCGCGGACCCGGACCAGCGACCATATCGCGCCCCACCCCCGCTCGTGTCCTGCGTCACCGACACGAAACCGGCGCGGCTCCAGGAGTGCACATAGGGTGTGCTCACGGTGCGGTTCGAGAGCCCCTCCAGCGTCAGCTTGTGCACCGGATCCGGGGTCCAGGCGAGCTTCCACTGCGTGTGGACCCGGTTGTCCTGCCGGGCCCCGAGCTGCACGAAGTCGAGCCACGTGTGGTGCGGGTGGCTCATGCCGGATCGGTACGCACCATCCTGGAACGTACCTTCATAGGTGGCGAACCACGTCAGGCCGCGCAACGCGGTTGGGCCACCGGCGTCGACCGAGAGGCGGTCGTAGCGGTCGAACGTCTTGCTCGGATCGCCGTAGCGATCCGTGTCCCAGCGCAAGTCGCCACCGAAGCGGGCGCCGCCCTCGCGCGTGGTCACCGACAGCACCCCGGACAGCGCGTTGCCATGCTCGGGGTTCACGCCGCCCGAGACCAGTTCGACGCTCTCCACCGCGCCGACCGCGACCTCCGCATTGCGGCTGCCGAGCACGTCGAACGCCTCGACACCCCCGAGAAGCGTCTTGACCTCACCCGCACGGCCGCCCCGCACGTGCAGCTCTCCATTCACGTTGACCACACCCGCCTGCGTTGCCACGGCATCCGCGAGGGTCGGGAAGCGGTAGTCCGTGAGCTGGCGCTTGTCGGTACGATAGCGGGGGCCGATCTGCTCGGACTTGACCCTCGGTCGCGTGCCCTCGACCACGACCGTGGGCATCTGCAGCACGGCTTCGGCCCTGCCGAACTGCAGTTCCCGGACCGTGACCTGGCCCGCACGCACCACGACCCGGGCGGACGCGGCCTGTTGTCCCAGCCGCCGCGCTTCGAGTGTGTACTCTCCCGGCGGCACGCCCGCGAACACGAAGCGCCCGAACGCATCACAGGCCATGCCACGTTTCAGCTCGACGAGGACCACGTCCGCGAGTGCAGCCGGTTGGCGATCGTCGAGGCGCACGACCCCGTGGACACTGCCCGTCACCGCCGGATCCGCGCGCTCGGCGCTCGCCGCGGCCGGTCGGGATGGAGCGAGCCACGATACGCTCGCGAGGAACAACGTCACGCAGCACGAACGGAAACCGTTTCGCATCCGCATGCCAGGACTCCCAGACCCCGGTCTGGATTCCCGGTACCTGTCGGACTCTGGATCCCCGAGGGCCGCATGTCACCGCCGGGCGCAGACGGCGCGGCGGCGTCACGGAACGGGGCATGCCGGTTCACGGAGGACAGACGTCCCGCGAGGCGGCAACTCGCACGGTTGGTCGCGTGCATGGCGCGGGTGTCCCGGCGGACCCGCCGCGCGCAGCCTGAAGGTGACTGCACAGTCACGCGTGAGGCCCATCCGAGTCAAGGGCGAATCGTGGTCCCCGGCCGGCCACGGGCAGTCGGCCAAGCCACTCAACGCCTCGGCAGCGACTCGCGCTCCCGGTGCTCGCTGGCCAGCTTGCTCGTGGTCGGATCGACCGGTACCGGGTACTGCCCGGTGAAGCACGCCCGGCAGAAACGCTTGGGCTCGCGTTCGGCGGCGAGCAGGCCGTCCAACGACAGATAGCCGAGCGACTCCACGCCCAGATAGTCGCGGATCTCAGCCACGGTCTTCAGGGCGCCGATCAGCTCGCGCCGGCTCGGCGTGTCGATGCCATAGAAGCACGGATGGGTCACCGGTGGGGAGCCCACCCGGAAGTGCACTTCCTTCGCACCCGCGCGACGCAGCAGGCGCACCAGTTTGCGGCTGGTGGTGCCGCGCACGATCGAGTCGTCGACCACGACGATCCGTTTGCCCTCGAGCACCTCCTTCACCGGATTGAACTTCACGCGCACACCGAAATCGCGGCCCGCCTGGTTCGGCTGGATGAATGTGCGCCCCACGTAGTGATTGCGGATCAAGCCGAGCTCGAACGGCACGCCGGAGGCTTCGGCGAAGCCGAGCGCGATGGAGTTGCTGGAGTCCGGCACCGCGATCACGACGTCGGCATCGGCCGGATGCTCCTTCGCGAGTTCGCGCCCGAGCCGCCGGCGCACACGGTCCACGGTGTCGCCGAACACCCGGCTGTCCGGCCGCGAGAAGTAGATGTGCTCGAAGATGCAGTGCTGCAGCGGTTCGGCCGCCGCGAGTGCGCGGCGCGAACGCAGGCCCTGCGGGTCCAGCGTCACCATCTCGCCCGGTTCCACCTCGCGCAGGAACTCGGCGCCGACCAGGTCCAGCGCGCACGTCTCGCTGGCGACCACGTAGCCATCGCCGAGCCGACCCAGGCACAGCGGGCGGAAGCCGTGCGGATCGCGCAGGGCGATCACGGATTGCTCGGTGAGCACTACGATCGAATACGCGCCGTGCACCTGGCGCGCGGCCTCGGTGAGCGCGTCCTCGACGATGTCGGTCCCCGACAGCGCCATGAGGTGCAGGAACACCTCGGTGTCGAGTGTGGTCTGGAAGATGCTGCCCGACTCCTCGAGTCCGGCTCGCACCTCGCGCGCATTGGTGAGGTTGCCATTGTGTGCGAGCGCCAGCGAACCACCGCGATACACGACGCGCAGCGGCTGCGTGTTCTCGAGCGTGAGCCCGCCGGCCGTGGAATAGCGGTTGTGCCCGATCGCCATCTGCCCCGGCACGTGCTCGAGATCGGCGTCGCGGTAGACGTCCGAGACGAGGCCGATGCCCTTGCGTGTCTGGAAGCGTCCGGCGTCGCTCGCCACCACGCCGGTGGCCTCCTGCCCGCGATGCTGTAGTGCGTGCA
>JBEBGT010000279.1:0-5130 GCA_040081365.1 Candidatus Eiseniibacteriota bacterium
CCGTACGGGGACTCGCTACCGCGCCAGTTCGTACAGGTACTGCACGAACGACAGCACGGCGCCGTCGTAGCCCTGCATCTTCGGGTTCGTCGACTCGATCACGTAATACTCATCAGGCGCGTGCGCACCGCTGCCGTGGCCAAGGCCGAAGTGGCCCGAGGCCAGCTTGAGCGGCTCACCCGTGAACACGTAGCCCGGGTACGAACCAGCGTTGCGCGGCCACAGCACGGGGTCGATACCGGCGCGCTTCAACACCGAGATCTGCGCCTGGATGAGCCCCGCGGTCGAGGGTGTGCTGGTGGGGTCGTAGCCGCCCGAGACGTTCACCTCGATGTCGCCGAAGCCGCGCGTGGCGAGATGCGCCTTCAAGGCCGCCACGGCATCGTCCTTCTTCATGTCGGGCACCAGGCGCATGTCGATCTTCGCCACGGCCCGGTGCGGCAGCACGGTCTTGCCGCCGGGTCCGGTGTAGCCGCCCACCAGACCCTCGATGTTGATCGTGGGCTGCGACTCCAGCCGCTCATTGGCCTGCAACCACGGCAGGTCGTCGATCCAGTGCTGCACGCCCAACGACTTCTTGGCGTTCGCCTCGCTGCGGCGTGCCATGGCGGCCGCGATCATGGCGCGCTCTTCGTCGGACAGCGGCCGCGGCTTGGGATAGCCCTCGACCATGATCGTGTTGCCATCGTCCGAGACCAGCGTGCTGAGCGCCTTGATCAAGTGCCACGACGGACTGTCGACCATGGCCTTCAAAGACGAGTGCACGTCCTTTGCCGGTCCCCGTCCCCACTTCTCGCCGCTCGAGACCAGCTCGAGTTCGACGATGCCCTTGGCCCCGAGGCTCACGTTCACCACGCCGTCGGGATCCTGTGAGGCCGCGGGCATGAACACACCCACGCACTTGGCGAGTGCAGCCTCGACCTCGGGCCGGTGCACGATCTGCCCGATGTGCGGCGAGCCGATCTCCTCTTCGCCCTCGGCCACGAGCACGAGGTTCACCGGCAGCTTCTTGCCCGCGCCGCGGATGGCGTGCAACGCGGCCAGGAACGCCGACTCGGGCCCCTTCTGGTTCACCGCGCCGCGGCCCATCATCACCTTGCCGAAGCCCGGCTTGTCGACGAGGCGCGCCTCGAGCGGCGGCGAGCTCCACTCGGCCGGGTCGTACTGCTTGACGTCGTACATGAAGTAGAGCCCGACCGTCCGCTTGGCACCCGCATCGAGGGTGGCGAACACGCCCGGCTTGCCGTCGGTGGGCACGATCGTGACCTGCTGGAAGCCGGCCTCGCGCGCCAGCTGCGCCATGCGCTCGGCACCGGCCTGCGAGTTCAAGCTCTCGGCTGCGATCGACGGCAGCGCGATCCAGTCCTGCAGCCGCTTCACCGACTCGGCGTGCTGAGTGGCGCTCACCTGCTGGAAAGGTGTCCAGTCGTCCGCCTTCGGCTTGGGGGCCGCCGAGACGGCGGCGGGAGCAGAGGCGGCCAACAGGATCAGGGCGCAGGCGATGAGCCGGGTGCGACCGGGGATGGGCGGCATGCTTCCTCCATGGAACGGACGTGGCGGATCAGGGGCTGTGGCAGGGCGCTCAGCGCGACCAGTTCACGATGGGCAGGAACGGCGTCTTGCCCTTCTGGATCATGTTGGCGACACCGATCTGCAGGCCGTGCATGGTCTGGGTCATGTTGAGCAAGCCCAGCTGGAGCCCGCGCATCGACTTGGCGTTGTTCACGAACCCGAACTGCACGCCGTGCACGGCGTCGCCGGTGTTGTAGAGGCCGGTCTGGAGCCCATTGACCTCGCCCACGGTGACGTTGATCCAGTTGTCCTGCCAGCCCGTGAAGTCCTTCTCGACATAGCCCACTAGCCCCACCTGCCAGGCGAAGCCGTCGCCCGTGAGATGGTTCACCAGCCCGTAGTCGAGCCCGGTGAGGTTGGTGTTCTTGCCGTAGAGCAGGTTGAGCCGCACCCCCGAGACCGATGTGCTCGCGGGAAAGAGCTGCGCGGGATGGAACAGCGACAGCTGCACGGGATTCGCCTCACCCGCGTGTGCAACGTTTGCGAATGCCAGGGAAAGGCCCAGGACCACTGCGGCTGACCAGCGTGAGCGATGCATGATTCCTCCTCGATGCGGTCGAACGTCGATGAGCGGCACCAGCGGGCCGAGTCACGCTAGGCCGGGGGCCGGACCCCGTCAACGCACGGTTCTCCCAACTGGAACGGCTCCGGACCGACGGGCCCCGTGCGACCGGTTCCGGGTCGATGCCGCGACACGTCCGGCAAAGCAGCGCGGCCACCCCCGACGAGGAGGTGGCCGCACGTGTGAACCGCTGGGGCGACGTGGGTCAGTGCATGCGCACCAGACGCCGTGTATCGCTGCGGCCGGCGGCATCGAGACGCGTGAAGTAGAGCCCCGCGGCCGCCATCGTTCCCTGGTCGTCGCGGCCGTCCCACTCGATCAAGTAGCGGCCGGCGTCCTGCAGCACGCCGGGAACCAGCGAACGAACCTGACGTCCACTCACGTCGTACACGCGCAGGGTGACGCGGGCGCGACTCGGCAACTCGTACGCGAGTGAAGTACGCGACAGGAACGGGTTGGGGCTCGCCGCGCTCAGCAGCGTGCGCGTCGGGTTGCCGAAGCCATCGACGCCCGTGACGCTCGTGGAGTCGTAGATCGCGATCAGGTACTCGGGATGATCGACGAACGGATTGCGGTTGTGCTGGTACTCGCTCACCGCACCGTTGCGCAGGCGCTCCTTCCAGCTCACCGGATCGTTCGTGGCCCACTGCAGGTACTGGTTCGCGGCCCACGGCAGCATCTGCGACCGGTTCGTGGAGCCGCCGCCCGGCCACGACGCATCCTCGGTGAAATAGCGCGTCGACATGTAGAACTGGCTGCGCGCCAGATCGCCCTTGTAGGCGTCGATGGGCTCGAACACCGTGCCGCCATAGCCCGGCGTGGCACTGCTGCCGAGCTTGGAGCCGTTGAGCGACGTGTACGACGCCACGGCCACGGCGCCATACGGGAAGTTGCCGCGCACACTGTTGACCTTGGAGTCGGTGGGATACACGTTCCAGAGCTCGGAGTACATGGGCAGCACGCTGCCGCCGAACCACGACTGCGGGAACGTGTGCTCGCGGTTGTACGCGATGCCCTCGCTACCGCCCGATCCCAGCGGGCCGAAGGAGTACTCGTACGGCGACGTGCCACCAGGGACATCGGAATACACGTCCCACACCTTGCCGTTGGGCTTGCGGTCCGTGCGCTGGAACGCCGTGGCGGTGGCGCTGTAGCTGATCGAGGTGTGCGCCTTGATCTTGTTGTGCAGCGCCGCCAGCAGCGCATAGCCCTTGAGCCCGGTGAGGCCGTCGTAGTAGCCGGCCGGCACGGACACGTCGACGAAGTGGAACCCGAACGTGGCGTTCACGGTGAAGTGCGCGTTGAGGTCGCCGACGCCGTTGGCGGTGAGCACGCGGTCGCCCGCGGGAATGCCCGGCACGGTGATCGTGACGATGTGGGTCTGGACCGGATCGCGATCGGCGGTGGTGGCCACGATGCCGTTCACGCTGTAGTTGCCGGCGATCTGGGAACTCACCGGGTCGACCGGCACATTGAAGAACACCTGCAGCGTGGTCTCGCTGGCCTGGAACACCGACGTGATGACCGGCGCGCTGATGCTGCCGCCGCTGGTGCTGCTCACCAGGTAGCTGAGGATCGGCGATTGCACCGTGACCGAGTCATCGACCGCGGTGATCTGGTAGTAGACCGTGGTGCCGCCCGCCTGCGGCGGGATCGGCGCGGATGTCTGCCACAGGTCGCCCACGGTGGGCTCCATGCCGACGATGTTGGACAGCGTCACGTTGCTGGTGCCCCACGCCAGTGACACGGCGTTGATCACCCGGGCCGTGTCGACGACCGTGACCCCGACCGTGACGTTGCTGGTGTCATCGGGCGCGGTGGGCGTGCGCGTGAAGGCCGACAGCACCGGGCCGGCGGGACCGCCACCCGAACCGAGCACCGTACCCGTGACGAACACGTTGTCGATGGAGGCCTTGGGGCGCGCACCGGAAGAGCCCACGGGACCCGTGCCGTTGTAGTCATAGAACCGGATGCGGGCCGTGGCGCTGTTCGAGAACGACGAGGGCAACGCGACCTGGTAGATCTGCGTGGCGAACGCCACGTTGTTCTGGAAGTCGACCACGGAGGCCGCCGGGAGCTCGGTGAACGTGACGCCGTCAGTGCTGGTGTACACGCGCAGCGAACCGTTGCGGTTGCCGGTGGTGTTGAACACGGTCGCGAAGTCGTACGTGAGCGTGCCCGGGTCCATGCCCGTGAAGTCCAGCAGCAGGTCGATCGCACAGGCGTTGATGTTGTCGGTGCCGTTCGTGGACAACAACTGGATGTTGCCTGCGCCCTTCTGCACGCCACCCGTGGTGGCGGTGACGAACGCGGCGGTAGTCGCCGTGATCCGGACGCCATCGGGAACGGTGCCGGTGGCGTTGACCGGCACACTGGCCCAGTACTGAGCGCCGATGCCGGACGCGAAGTTGTTGGTCCAGTTGGTGATGTCGTTGAAGTTCTCGGAGTAGTTCCCACTTGCCATGGGGAACGGGGTCGCCGCCAACGCCGGAGCGGCGGCGAACGTGAGGAGCGACGCGAGAACGAGCAGCCGGGCAGTAAGATTCGGGGGCGTGAATCGCAAGGGTGTGCCTTTCCGTCTCGAGCGCCGCTTCAGGACACCGCGGGGAGCGCTGGGCAGGCGCCAGATGGGGTCGGGCGCTCCTCGGGGCCGTGGCCGGGGCCAACAGGTGGTCTGGAATCGGATAAGGGTACCGCGCCCGGCGACCGCATGGAAAGCGCGTTCTGGAGCGACTCAGGTACCAGTTCGGCCCGCCCGTGCCGCCACCGCGGCGCAGGCGGGCCGGTCCGCCCGGGCCGCGGGCGATCAGCCCGCGAGTTCCTTGTCCGGAGCCGGCCGGACGCGGCGGCTGAGCGAGAACCCGAGCCCGATCAGCATGAGCAGGACGATCAACGAGACGATCCCCTTGAAGACCTGGTCGCTGCTCGGCGACATGAACACCGGTCCGCCGCGTACGATCCACACCAGCGCAGCGCATGTGACCGCCGCGAGTGCC
>JBEBGT010000280.1:0-5076 GCA_040081365.1 Candidatus Eiseniibacteriota bacterium
GACACCAGCGCCTGCACTTCCACGAGCAACGGCCGCGCCCCCTCGAGGCTCGCCACCACCGCCACGCCCGGCACCTCGCGCGTGCTGTCCGAGAGAAACGCCTCGCTCGGGTTGGCCACTTCGCGCAGCCCCGAGTCGAGCATCTCGAACACGCCCAGCTCGTGCGTGCTGCCGAAGCGGTTCTTGGCCGCGCGCAGTACGCGGTAGTGCTGGTAGCGCTCGCCTTCCAGGTAGAGCACGGCGTCGACCATGTGCTCCAGCACGCGCGGGCCCGCCACCGCGCCGTCCTTGGTGACGTGCCCCACCAGGAACACCGGCGTCTGCGACGACTTGGCGAAATGCAGCATGGCCAGCCCGCACTCGCGCACCTGCGTCACCGTGCCGGGGCCGCCTTCGAGATCACCGCGCGACAGCGTCTGGATGGAATCCGCGATCAGCACGTCGGGCTTCACCGCCACGGCCGTGTCGAGCACGGTCTCCAAGTCAGTCTCGCACAGCAGCAGGAGCCCAGCGGGCACGCTGCCGAGCCTTGAAGCGCGCAAGCGGATCTGCTGCTCGCTCTCTTCACCCGACACGTACAGCACCTTGCGGCCCTCGGACGCCAGCGCGCGTGCCAGTTGCAGCAGCAGCGTGCTCTTGCCGATGCCCGGATCGCCGCCCACCAGCAGCAGCGAACCCGGCACGATGCCGCCGCCCAGCACGCGGTCGAGCTCGCGCATGCCGGTGCTGGAGCGCTCGGTGGACTCCATGCTCACGTCGGCCAGCGGCACGGGGCCCGCGGGGCGCGCGTTGGCCGCCGGCACCCAGCCCGCGCGCGCGCGGCGCACGGTGGGCGCCGCCGCACCGCCGGCGGGCGCTTCGCTCGCGGTGTTCCATTGACCGCACGCTGGACAATGCCCGAACCAGCGCGGCTGTTCATTGCCGCACGCGGTGCAGAAGAACGTGGCCTTGGCCGCCTTGGCGGCCTTGCCGGGCTTGGTGGTCTTGCTGCCGAGGCTCATGGGATCCCTGTGGCGGAGGCGAGGTGTGGTGCGCGGGGCTAGAAGATCCTGAGGTTGATGTACTTCTTGGGGTTCTTCTTGATGTCGTCGATCAGCGCCTTCAAGGACGCCACGGACTCCTTGGCATCATCGTAGAGCTTGGGATCGTTCACCAGCTTGCCCAGTGAGCCGTCGCCGCGATCGACCTTGCCCGAGACACTCTGCAGCACCGCGCGCAGCGAATCGAGCCGCGTGGTGAGCCGCTCCATGCCCACCGCCGAGCGCTCGAACGAATCGATGGTGCGCTTGAACTGGGCCTCGCGGTCGGTGGTGAGCGCCTTGGCGGTGCGCGAGGCGGAGTTCAGGTTGCGCATGGTCTCGTTGAGCATGGCGCGGTTCTCGGACACGGCCAGCTTGAGCTCTTCACTGGTGCTGCGGAAGTTCTGAAGCGTGCGGTCGAGGCTGCCGTTGCCCTGCATGGTGGCGGCGATGGTCTTCAACTGCACCGCCAGCTCGGTGACCGCATCGATGGTCGTGCCCATGGTGGCCATGACCTCGGGGATGCCCTTCTCGTAGAGGCCGGGGATCGTGTCGCGCGGGGTGTAGGGCACGCCATGGGTGCTGAGGTCCACGGCGATCACCTTTTCGCCCATGAGTCCCACGTTGCGGATCGCGACGCGGGACTCCGAGGTCAACTCGATCTCACTGGCCAGGGCGAGGTCGACCACCACGTGGTCGCCCACCAGCGTCACGTTCGAGACATTGCCCTTGCGCAGGCCGTTCACCTGCACTTCGTCGCTGCTCGACAGGCCGCCGGTCTGCGGAAACGTGACGTGCCAGACGCGCACCTTCTTGTTGAGCGACAGCTCCTTCAACCACGTCACTCCCCACAGCGTCATGCCCACGGCCACCAACACCGTGGCTCCCACCTGGATCTCGCGTGAACGGCTCAAACGTGCAGCCTCCTGATCGTTCGCATGGGGCTCTCATCCGTCGCGGCAGTCTACACCGCGCCGGCCAGGCCCTCGCTCGTGCCTTCGATGAAGTCCTTGACGCGCGGGTCGGTGCTCGCACGCGCCTCTGCCGGCGTGCCGCCGAACACCATGCGGCCCTCGTACAGCATGGCCATGCGGTCGCCCACGTGCCACGCGCTATGCATGTCGTGCGTCACCACGATCGACGTCACGCCGATCCGCCGCTGCAGCGCGCGGATGAGCCGGTTGATGACGTCCGACATGATCGGGTCCAGCCCGGTGGTCGGCTCGTCGTACAGGATGTAGGCGGGATCCATGGCGATGGCGCGCGCCAGCCCCACGCGCTTGCGCATGCCGCCCGACAGCGACGCCGGCTTCATGTCCTCGATCCCGGGCAGCCCCACCCAGTCCAGGCGCTCGGCCACACGCGCGCGCACGTCGGCCGCACTCATGCGCGTGTGTTCGCGCAATGGCAGGGCCACGTTCTCGCCCACGGTCATCGAGTCGAACAGCGCCGCGCCCTGGAACAGCATGCCGAAGCGCTTGCGGACTTCGTTCAGCTCCAGCTCGCCCACACCCGTGACCATGGCGCCGTCGACCTCGATGCTGCCGGCGTCCGGCTTCATGAGCCCGATGATGTGCTTGAGCAACACGCTCTTGCCGCTGCCACTGCGGCCCAGCACCACCAGCGTGCAGCCGGTGGGGATGTCGAGATCCACGCCGTCCAGCACCTGCTTGCTGCCCAGCTTCTTGGCCAGACCGCGGATCTTGATCATGACGCGAACACGAACCGGAACAGCACGTTGGCGAGCACGTAGTCGGTGATCAGCACCAGCACGCACGACGACACCACCGCGCGCGTGGTGGCGATACCCACGCCCTCGGCGCCACCCTCGGTGCGGAAGCCGTGGTAGCAGCCCATCCACCCGATGATGCCGCCGAAGAACACCGCCTTGATGATCCCGGACCACAGGTCCTTCATGTAGAAGAAGTTCTGCAGGCCGGTCACGTAGGTGTGCGTGCTCACGCCGATGCTGCTGACCGCCACCACGTAACCGCCGAAGATGGCGAACACGTTGGAGATCATGGTGAGGATCGGCAGCATGATGAGCGCGCCCAGCACACGCGGCACCACCAGGTAGCGCACAGGGTTGATCGCCATGGCCTCGAGCGCGTCGATCTGCTCGGTGACGCGCATGGTGCCCAGCTCGGCCGCGATGGCCGCGCCCACGCGACCGCCCACGATGAGCGCGGTGAGCACGGGGCCCAGTTCGATGATCACCGAGCGCAGGATCACCGACCCGATGTACTTGAGCGGCACGACGCTCGCGAACTGGTAGGCCGCCTGCACGGCCGCCACGGCGCCCGTGAACAGGCTCACGATGAGCACGAGCGACAGCGACTGCACGCCGATGGCGTGCATCTCGTCCACGAGCAGATGGAACGAGCGCACGCCCCGCCCCATGTTCTTGAACGTCTCGCCCACCAGCATGGCCACGCGGCCCACGTCCGCGACCCAGTCCAGGAAGCGGTCGCGCAGGTAGTCGAAGCCGCGCACGGTGAGACTGTCGCCGCTCATGCGCGCCGTCCTCTCCCCGGCGTGCGCACTAGAACCCCGGCTCCGTCTCGCCCGACATGACCGCGCTGTACGGCACGAACTTGGTGCACTCGCGGATGAACGTCAGATCGACATCGTCGGTGGGACCGTTACGCTGCTTGGCGATGATGATCTGCGCCTTGCCCGGCTCCGGCGTGTCGGGCTTGTACACGACCTCGCGGTACACGAACAACACGACGTCGGCGTCCTGCTCGATGGAGTTGTGCGTGACGATGCCATTCGCGATGAAGTTGTGTGTCCCCGGCACCGTCGCATCGAACACCGGCTGCACGCCGAGCGACTCGATGGAGACAATCGCATCCCAGAAGAGGTCCGGGGCCACCTCGGCAACCATCGTGGTGCCACGAGCCGTCAACGGACTCCAGGCCGTCCCCTGCACTGCGCTCGCGGGAATCGGCATCGCACTCAACCGCAGCTTCTGGAAGTGGAAACCGGGCCGGTTGCTCACGAGGGCCAACCGCACGCCTTCCTTGAGCTGGTCCAGTCGCCGCCAGCCGTCGAGCGTGAGGAACGGGTGGTTCGCGCTCGCCTTGATGCTGCGGCCCGAGGCCAGCTTCATCTCGAACACTTCCTTCTCGCCACTCGGGAACACGTGCGACATGGTGCCCTGCACGAGCCGGAACGCCTCGTCGATGGTCCACACGGGGATGTCACGCTCGCCGCTGGCGAGCAACTCGCCCATCGTGACCTCGGCGCCGGTGTCGGCGCGCAGTACGCGGGCGTCTGCCGTCAGACACCCCGACTCGCGCAAGTCCGACAGCTGCGGCCGGCCGCCGCCGCCGCGCTGTTCCACGGCGCGCGACAGCTGCGACAGCGCGATGATCGGCACGCCCAGTTCCTTGGCGAGGCCCTTCAGGCCACGCGAGATCTGCGAGATCTCCTGCACGCGGTTCTCGGCGGGCGTGCTGCTGCGCATGAGCTGGAGGTAGTCGATGACGATCAGGCCCAGCTTGTTCTCGGCCTTCAGCCGCCGGCACTTGGCGCGGATCTCCAGCACCGATTGCCCCGGCGAGTCGTCGATCATGATCGGCGCCGCCGTGAGCAGCCCGGCACCCGTGGTGAGCCGCGGCCAGTCCTCGTTGCCGAGGTAGCCCGTACGCACCTTGTGCAGGCCGACTTCGGACTGCGAGCACAGCAGGCGCAACGCGAGCTGCTCCTTGCTCATTTCGAGCGAGAACACGGCGACGGGGATGTTGAACCGGATCGCGGCGTTCTCGGCCATGTTCATGACCGCCGACGTGTTGTGAACGCACACATCGTTGGCGATGAAGTTGGAGCCTTCGGGCACGTTGAGGTCGTACACCTGCAGTTCGCCGACGGGCACGATCTCGATGATCTCGTCCCAGTACAGGTCCTCGCTGGCGACCATCATGAGGTTCGGGTCGGCCAGCGCTTGTGCGTAGCGCTCGAGCCGCTCGCGGCGGATGGCGCGGTTCGTGTGCGCGTTGTAGCCGCTCTCGGTGCGCTCGCCGGTGCGGCGTGCGAGTTCGGTGAGCGTGAGCCC
>JBEBGT010000281.1:0-5062 GCA_040081365.1 Candidatus Eiseniibacteriota bacterium
CTCGGCACGTGGGTGGTGGGTGCGACGGCGATCCTCAACGTGTCGCTCAACTTCGTGCTCATCCCGCGCTGGTCGTACCTCGGGGCATCGGCGGCCACGGTCGCCAGCGAGTGTACGTGCTTCGTGCTGCTGTATTCGGCATTCGCGCGCGGCGTACCGGGCGTGGGGTTGCTGCGCGTGGCGTGGCGGCCGCTCGTGGCGGGGGCCGCGCTCGCCGGAGCGCTGTTCGTGCTCGCGCCGCGGCTGCCCGCTGGCGTGCCCGGGCTGGCGCTGGGGCTCGTGGCCGCGGCGGTCACGTACGGCGTGGTGCTGTTGGGACTCGGCGAACTCCAGCCCGGAGATGTCGCACTGTTGCGTTCGCTGGGTGCGCGCACGGCGCCCGCAGCCGTGAACGGGGGCCCGCGATGAGCGCCAAGAACGCAGCGCCGTCGTGGACCGCGCGGCTTGCCGACAAGGGCGGCCCGCGGAACCTGCTGCGCATCGTGCTCGGCATGCTCCGGCTGCGCCTCTTCAGCACTTGCTACGGAGCATGGCTGAGGCTCTACGGCGTGCGCCTCGAGGGCCACGTGAACTTCGTGGGGCCGGTGCGCATCCTGGGCGATCCGCGCCGCGTCTCGATCGGCGCGGGCTCTTGGCTGCATCGCGGCGTCACGCTGTGGACGCACGACTACGGCGCGGGGCACGGCCACATCGAGATCGGCCGGCGCGTCACGCTGCTCACCAACGTGCAGCTCAACTCGTATGAGCGCATCACGGTGGGCGACGACACCGCGTTCGGCGACGGCTGCTACGTGCAGGACAACGACCATGGCACCGCCCCGGGCACACCCGTCATGCAGCAGCCGCAGGTGAGCGCGCCCATCACCATCGGCACCGACGTCTGGTTCGGCGCGCGCTGCATCGTGCTGAAGGGCGTCACGGTGGGCGATGGCACCATCGTGGGCGCCGGCGCGGTGGTGGTGAAGCCGCTGCCCGCGGGCGTGGTGGCGGTGGGCTCGCCGGCCCGAGCGGTCAAGCGCCGCGGCGGTGGCGAACTCGAGCGCGGCAGCGTTGCCGCCTGAGCGCGCGGCGAAAGCCGTCCCGATGGCGACTCCCGCTCCATGTGCTCCGTGAAAGCGTGCGAGCGCCGGTGGCGACCACCACCGGCGCTCGGAATGCCCGCCTCAGTGCAGCAACGTGACTCGCCGCGTCGAGTGCGCGCCCCCGACTTCGAGCCGGCACAGATAGATGCCGGCGGGGAGCCGGTGGGCGTCTTCACCGGTACCGTCCCAGTCGATCGTGTTCCAGCCGGCGTGTGCGGCGTTCACCGGCAGCACGCGGACACGCCGCCCGCGCACATCGAAGACCTCGAGCCGGCCGCGCGATCCGAGCGGTGCGGTGAAGGACAACGTCACCGACGCCAACGACGGGTTCGGCCGTGGCGGCGCCATCGCGAGCGTGCGGGACGGGTTCACTCCGTTGCCCGGCCCGACCCCGACCACCGTGAGCGCGTCTTCATAGCTCCAGACGTCCGTCACCGGAGTGCCGCCGAGATCGGTGCCGCCCAGCAACCAGAGGCGGCCGCTGGCGTCGTCCCGCAATGCCGCACCGGCACGTCGAGCAACCGGCGCGGTGCCGGCGATCTCGGTCCACTCCGGCACCTCGGCATCCAACGATAGTTCCCACGCGTCCCCGAGCGTCTGTACGGGAGTCCGGCCGCCCACGACCAGCAACCGGTGATTCGCCGCATCCATGAAGGCCATGCTCTCGGAGCGGGGAACCAGCGCCGCCAGACCCACCGGGATCTGGCGCGCATGCTGGCTCAGGTTCGGAGTGTCGGTGAACGTCATCTGCCAGGTGTCACTGCGATATCCGCTGGCGTTGCGGCCCCCGAAGATGATCATGCGATCGCTCACCGGATCGAAGACCGCGGCATGGCCGGACCGGGCAGAAGGCGCGGGACCGGTCACACGGGTCCAGGTCGGAGCACCGTGCACGGTCAGCATGTAAGTGCTGTTGGAGTACGTGCCGGCCGAATCGCCACCGAAGAAGTAGAACCGGTGGGTGCGAGGGTCCGCGACCGCCGACATGCCGTTCCGCAGCGATGGGCTGTTGGCGGGGGAGACGAGCGCCGTCCACACGTAGGGCCCGTCGATCGGCATGCTGTGCAGCACGGGGCGGTAAGGGTCCGCTGGTGTCGAGCCGACGAGGATCAGCCGGCGGCCGGGCACGTCCACGAGCAACTTCTTGCGGATGAGCGCCGGGATGGTCTGCCCGCCCAGCGCCGCCAGGTCCAGGTAGCCCCCTGCTCCGGACCCGGTGGCCACGAACTCGAACGTCTGCGTCAGTGCCCCATTCCCCGTGCCGCTGTTGCCCACGACGAATACCCGGTGACTCACCGGGTCCTGGGCGACCGCTGGCTCGCTCAGAGCCGGTGGGCCGAACGAGGGCGCGGACGCCCAGTGGTTGTTGCTCCCTCGCAGATCGAGCCGGTAGCTGTCCGATCGCCGCGTGACGATGATGTCGTACGAGATATCGTGGCTCGGGTCTCGCCAATCCAACTGGGCCCCACCGAACGACCACAAGCGGCCCGCATTCGCATCGAAGGCCACGAGCGGCTGGTACAAGCTCGGAGCCGCGTCGAGCGTGCCTGGCGGTGGGATATAGGGTCGGCGGATGAACCAGTTCAGGCCGAGCGGCACGTTGAGAGGGAGCGTTGCCACCTCGCGCGATGCCACCGGGGCGTCGGGATTCGCACTCATCCAGTCCCCCACCAGCACCAGCTGATCCTCGACGGAGTCCACGAACAGCCGCCCGTCCCGTGTGCAGGTGGGCAACGTCCCCGTGACCGGGAGTTGGCTCCATGTGGGGCTGCTCGACAGGTCCAGCGCCCAGGTGCTGGGGGGCCCATCCGCCACGGAGCCGTAGACGATCATGCGATCGCGTGAGGCATCCATGGCGACCATCGGCGACAGGAATGCAGGAGGATGCGTCCCGCCTGCCGAGAGCCGCTGCCATACACCGTCCGCCAGTGTGAGGCTCAGGAGGGTGTCGCCCAGACCGCCGCCCCACAAGAGGTAACGATCGCGCGCCGGGTCGAGCACGAGCCCCGGCGTCCCGGATGCCGAGAAAGCGGGATATTGCGCGGAGGTGAGTGCCCCCGATGCGATCGAGTAGCGGACGACATGGATCTCATAGGGGGTGGTGGAGATCCCGAGGGAAACGGCGGTCAACTCGCCACGAGCGGCATCGAACTGGAGCGGCGAGATGGTCGTCACTCCTGTCCCGGGTGCGGGCAGCACCGGCAGTGGACGCGCTGCGCCGGAGGCGAGGTCGACCTGCCACAGCCCGTTCGCATAGCCGTAGACCTGGCCGCTCGCAGGATCGAATGCCGCGGTCCCGCCGAAACTGGCAGGTAGCCGAGTGGACTGCAGCTGCCACTCCGCATGGGCGACTGGTGCCGCCAGCGTGAGCGCGAGGAGTGCGCGGGCGATGAGGGAACGGCGCATGGGCGGGCCTCCGACGAACACTTCAGTGGACATCGATATTCGTGCCACTGGGGGTTCACATAGCCTAACATGCCGGCCCGGGCCCTCGGACGCTCATTCTGGACGATGGGTTGGGGTTCATGCGGTCATTCCGGCAAGCGGAAAGCGCCCCCCCCACTGAACTGCGCAAGGGGCGCTCGGACTTGTGGATGGACGCTCGGGTCGGGCCGTCGGCTCAGGCCGCCGCTTCGTCGCTCTTCAGGCTGAACTTGGGCCGCTCGCTGGCGGCACCGCCCGCGCTCTCCATCTTGATCTTGAGCCGCAGGTTGTTGGCCGAGTCGGCCTGGCGCAGTGTTTCGTCGAGCGTGATGAACCCGGCGCGGTAGAGCTCGTACAGTGCAAGGTCGAACGACCGTGAGCCGTCCTGCGCGTTGGCTTCGATCGCGCTCTTCAATGACGCCACCTCGCCCTTGCCGATCAGGTCAGCGATGCGCGGCGAGTTGAGCATGACCTCGATGGCGGCCACGCGGCCCTTGCCGTCCACCTTGGGCACCAGGCGCTGCGAGACGATGCCGCGCAGGTTCAACGCCAACTGCTGGTAGATCTGCGCGTGCGACTCCTGCGGGAAGAAGTTCATGACGCGTTCCACGGCCTGGTTGGCGTTGTTCGCGTGCAGCGTGCCCAGCACCAGGTGGCCGGTCTCCGAGAAGTGCAGCGCAGCCTCCACCGTCTCCAGGTCGCGCATCTCGCCGATCAGGATCACGTCCGGCGCCTGGCGCAGCGCGCTCTTCAAGCCCGCCGCGAACGACGCGGTGTCGACGCCGACCTCGCGCTGCGTCACGACGCAGCCCTTGTGCGGATGCACGAACTCGATGGGGTCCTCGATGGTGAGGATGTGCCCGCGCGAGTTCAGGTTGCGGTGGTCGATGAGCGCGGCGAGCGTGGTGGACTTGCCCGAACCCGTGGCACCGGTCACCAGGATCAAGCCGCGCTTCTGCATGATGAGCGTGGTCAGGCAGGCGGGCAGTCCCAGCTGCTCGGCGTTCGGGAAGTCGATGGGGATGATGCGCGCGACCAAGCCCACCTGGCCGCGCTGGCGGAACACGTTCAAGCGGAACCGCCCCACGCCGGCCACCATGCGCGCCACGTTCAGCTCGCGCGTGCGGTCGAACTCGTCCTGCTCGGCCGGCGACAGCACCTCGCGGATGATGCGCTCGACGTCGTTGGCTTCGAGCACATGGTGGAACGCGGGCACCGTGGCGCCATCGACGCGATACAGCGGCGGCGACTCGGCGGTGAAGTAGAGATCGGAGCCCTTGTGCTGGGCTAATCCCGTGAGCAGTTCGTCGAGGTGCATGGCGACTCCGGGGGTGAGGCCGCTCAGCGGCCGAACAGGCCGGGCTTCTTGGGCGGATCGGGCGGGCCCATGGCCACACCCGGCACGGTGCGCGGCGCGGCCGCAGGAGCGCCCGGGCCCGCCGCGGCCGGCGCGGCCGAACGGATGATGGGAGCCGGGGTGGCCCCGGCCGTGCCCGGCGTGCTCACCGACGGCTGCTCGAACACCGACGGGTTCGAAGCATGCGCGGCGGCGTCCT
>JBEBGT010000282.1:0-5040 GCA_040081365.1 Candidatus Eiseniibacteriota bacterium
TGTATCTGCTCACCGAAACGGGCGTCGGGTACCGGCTGCGGCTCGAGCCGAGCGCGGGCGTGGTGTCACCGGGCGGGCATGCCACGCTGCGGGCCACGCTCAATGCGGCCGGGCTCGGCACCGGCGATTACCTCAGCGAACTGCGTTTCCACAGTGACGACCCGGACGAGTCCGACCTGCTCGTCGCGGCTCACCTGCACGTGACCGGTGCTCCGGACATCACGGTGGCACCGACGAGCCTGAGCTTCCCGGCCATGTTCGTGGGTCTGGCCCGGCAGGATTCGGTCACCGTCACGAACGAGGGCAGCGATCCGCTCACGGTGACCAGTGTCAGCAGCGACGCGGCCGAGTTCACCGTGCCCGCGGCCGGTTTCACGCTGCCGGCCGGCTCGCACCGCGTGCTGCCGGTGCAGTTCGCCCCCGCGACTCCGGGTCTCAAGTCCGGCACGATCCAGATCGCGAGCGACGACCATGACGAACCGGTCGTGGCCGTGACGCTCGCGGGTGAGGGGCTGGCACCGCCGGGCATCCTCACGAGTCCCGACTCGCTCGTGGCAAGCCTGATCACCGGCGACACGCTGCGCACCGAGCTCCTGATCACGAACCCGGGCGGCAGCGCGCTGTCGTTCGACGTGGCTCCGCAGTTCCTCACCGCCCAGTCGAATGTCGCGCCCGAGGTCCGGCTCGGGAACCTGCAGGTCGTGGTGCCGGCCCTCTCCGCCGCGCCGTGGCCGGGAGCGTCGGCCGACGGCCGCAGCCTCGACGACATGGGGACCGCCGTGGTCCGTGCCCGCGTGGCTCCGGATGCGCCCGGCCGCGTGCTCGTGCTGACCACTGCGCCGGTCAGCCGCACCATCGAACGCACGCTGCAGGAACTCGCGGTGCCCTATGACCTCGTGTTCACCACCAACTACGGGGGGATCGACTACACCCCGTACCAGACCGTCGTCGTCGGGATGGACGGTGGTGCGATCGAAGATGCCGCGCTGCAGGCATTGGCTGCCGCAGCCTCGGCCGGACGCCGTCTGATCATGATGGGTGGCACGAACTACTCGCCCTTCTATGCCGGCATGCAGTCCCACCTGCTCCAGCACACGAACGTCCCGGGTTGGGCGGTGTCGCCGCCGCCGCACCTCACGATCGTCGCGCCGGGGGATCCGCTCGCCGCGGGCCTGCCGGCCGTGGTCAATTTCTCCGACGCCGGGGCGAGCTTCCATGCGCTCCGCGTCTCGGATCCCGCGGCGACCGTCGTGGCGATGAACGGCGCCGGCTCCCCGGCGCTGGTCCGCAAGCGGATCGGTTCGGGTTCCCTGATCTACCTCGCGAACACGCCCTACGATGGCTGGTGGAGCTTCGAACAGGACTATCAGGTCTTCCGCAAGATCCTCGAGAATGCCCTGGGCGGACAGTCCTGGCTGTCGTTCTCGCCCGCGAGTGGGAACGTGGCCCCGGGCGAGACGTTCCATGTTGGTGCGCGCTTCGATCCGGGAGCGCTGTTGGGCGGCGACTACATCGCATCGGTGCAGTTGCGCACCAACGTGCCGAACCGGCCGTTGGTCGAGATCCCCGCGCATCTGCATGTGACGGGCGCCCCGGACATCACGGTGGCCCCGCTGAGTATCGCGTTCCCCACTTTGTTCGTGGGCGCGACCGCGCAGGATTCGATCGTCGTGTGGAATGACGGGACGGACGTGCTTGCGGTCACGAGCGTGAGTTCCGACGGTCCCGAGTTCACGCTGCCGACCGGCGGCTTCAGCCTGAGCCCCGGCGCCCGACGCGTGCTGAGCGTGGGGTTCGCCCCGGTCTCGCCCGGTACCAAGTCGGCCACCGTGCAGATCGTGAGCGATGACCACGACGAGCCGCTGACCTCCGTGACGCTTCAGGGGGCCGCGGTTCTGGCCCCCGTCATGGCCGTGGCCCCGGATTCCCTCGTGGCGCGACTGTTCACCGGCGACACGCTGCTCACCAGCATCGAGATCTCGAACACCGGCGGGAGCCCGTTGACGTTCGACCTCGGGCCCACGTTCCTCGCGAGTCTGGCGAGCCCATGGACACCGGCCGAACGGCTGGCGCAGTTGCAGGCCCGCGTGCCGGCGATCGTGCCGGGACCGTGGCCCGGCGCCGCGTCGGCCGAGCGCAGCCTCGAGGCGTTCGGGCCGTCGGTGGTGCGTGCGTCGGTGGGGGCGGAGGCGACCGGCCGCATCCTCGTGCTCACGACCTCGGGCGTCTCGCAGACGATCGAACGCAGCCTGATCGACACCGGGCTGACCTACGACCTCGTCTTCACGGACTTCTTCGCCGGCATCGACTTCACGCCGTATGGCACCGTGATCGTCGGGCTCGACGGTGGTTCCGTGAGCGCGGCGAGCGTGCAGGCACTGGCCAACGCGGCCGCGGGTGGGCGCCGGCTCATCCTCATGGGCGGAACGGACTACCTGCCGTTCTACGACGGCATGGAGGCATACCTGCTGCAGCACACGAACGTGAGGGGCTGGTCCACCTCGCCGGCGCCGCACCTCACTGCCGTCGCGCCCGCGGACCCGCTCTGGGCGGGACTGCCCGCGAATGTCACCTACACCGACTTCAGCGCGAGCTACCACTCCTTGCGGATCGATGATCCCGCCGCGACCGTCGTGGCCCGGAACGGCCTCGGGATCCCGGCCCTGGTGCGCAAGACGATCGGCGCCGGCTCGCTGGTGTACTTCATCAACGATCCGTATTCGGGATTCTGGTTCGCGGACCCGGACTACCTGGTCTTCCGGCAGATCCTGCAGAACGCCCTGAGGGCCGAGAGCTGGTTGTCGTGCTCGCCGACGAGCGGCAGCGTGGCTCCGGGGGCGACGACCCTGATCACGGCGCGATTCGATCCCGGTACGTTGCTGGGCGGGGACTATCTCGCCACGGTCGACATCCACAGCAACGACCCGTTACGGCCTCAGGTCCGGATACCCGCCCATCTGCATGTCACCGGTGCCCCGAACCTGCAGGCGACGCCGGACCCCCTGCTGTACCCGACACTGTTCGTCGGACAGTCCGAGCTGGACACCCTCACGATCCGGAACGTCGGCACGGACGTGCTCACGGTCACGAGCATCGGGAGCGATGGCCCCGACTTCTCCGCCCCGGGCTTCGCGTTCTCGCTGGCCCCGGGTGCCGCACGCGTGTTGCCCGTGACCTACGCGCCGCTCACGGCGGGTGCCCACGAAGCCATGCTGCATATCGCCAGCAACGATACCGACCAGCCCATCACCGACATCCGGCTGATCGGCTCCGCCCTCGTGGCGCCGGCGATCGGGCTTGCACCGGACTCGCTGACGGCGAACCTGTTCGCCGGGGATTCGTCGAGTGCCGTCGTCACGCTGCAGAACAGTGGCGGCAGCGCACTGGTGTGGTCGGGTGGAGCCTCCTCGGCGAGTACGACATCCGCTTCGCCGGTGCTCGCTTCCGTGCCCGTGTCGGACGACAAGTCGGTACGGCAGGCGCCGGGCCGGCAGCCCGACCCCGCCGCGTTGTGGAGCGATCCCACGGCGTCCAGTCCGTCCCTGCGGGCGGCCGGGATGCCCGCCCCCACGGCGCCGGCGACGGCGCTGGCCGGGATCCTCGCCAACCTGAACGCCCGCGCGGGCGCCATCACCGCGCTCATCCCCGGCAGATTCAACTTCTTCGAGGGTGAGACCGGCGCGTCCATCAGCGACGGTGGCAATGACATGTACGATGGTGGCAACTTCCTCGCCACGGGACTCGGCGGCCTGTTCTACACGAACGGCGTCGTCAGTGGTTCGGCGGCGTTCGGGCCGTCCGGCCGCTACTTCACCAGCAAGTACCCGGGTCTGTTCGTACTGGGGGCCGATCTCGACGGCACGAGCCAGTTCACGATCAGCGGCAATCTGGGCGCGGACGGGTCGGGCAGCGTGGATGGCGCGGTGTTCCAGGCCACGCGCGGCGGCGTCCTCTATCGCGCGTTCGTGAAGCGGGTGTTCAACGCGTTCGACCCGTCGGTGAACCATATGGTCATCGTGGCGGATGCGCCGAGTGCGGCGCACACGTTCGCGGTGAACACGGATGACGACTTCCATCAGGTCTCCGGGCTGGCGGGCAGCCGACGGCTCTACTACCTGCTCTACGCGGGTGATTTCGGTGGCTACATCGACAACACCGCGGCGGTCGCGATCTTCGAGGAGTTCCTCGACGTCGCGGATCCGGCACCCGCCTGGCTCACCACGACACCCGTGTCCGGCGTCGTTCCGCCGGGTGGCCAGCAGGACATCCAGGTGAAGTTCCTCAGTGCGGGACTGCCGCCCGGGGACTACCGGGGCGGACTGAACATCACGAGCAACGATCCGTTCCGGCCGGTCGCGACCGTCCCGGCGCACCTGCACGTCATCGGCACGCCACGTGTGGCGGCCGAACCGGCGGCGCTCGCGTTCGGGGAGCTGTTGGTCGGAGCGGCGAAGACCGACACGTTGCGGGTCTTCAATCCGGGCACCGACGTCCTGCACGTGACGAGCGTGAGTAATGCTTCGGGCCGTTTCACGGTGCCGGGAGCGGCGTTCGACCTGGCGCCGGGGGCGAGCCGGTTCCTGTTGGTGACCTATGCGCCACTCGTGCCGGAAGTCGTGGTGGATGAGCTCGACATCGCGAGCAACGATGCCAGTGCTCCACACTTCCTCGTGCCGCTCACGGCGAGTGCCGTGCCGGCACCGCTCGCCGCGGTCGCACCGGACTCGCTGGTGTTCGCCGTGGTCGCCGGTGGGACGACGAGCGCACCGCTCACGATCACGAATGCGGGCGACGGCCCGCTGCACTACAGCGTGGTGCGCGGCCCCGCCGTGTTGGCGTCGCAACCGGCGGCCGTGCTCCAGCCCGAGGCCATTGCACGGCACGCGCGGCTCCCGGAGGGTTCAGCGCCGGCGGGGGACAGCGGGACCCCGGCGGACGACCTCCGCGCCAGGTCAGATACCGGCGCGCGGACGGTCCAGGAGGCGTCGGGGGGCGGCCGGCACCACCACAGCCACCACAGCATGCACAGCCACCACTACC
>JBEBGT010000283.1:0-5036 GCA_040081365.1 Candidatus Eiseniibacteriota bacterium
GTCGTCCTTGGCACCAAGCAGGGCACGCAGACCGATGAGAACGGTGCGTTCATCATCGCGGGTGTTCCCGTCGGGACGTACCAGGTGAAGCTGCAGGCTATTGGCTACGACCCGGTCATCCAGCAGGTGCAGGTCAACGCTGGCCAGACCGCGGTCGTGAACTTCAGCGTCGGTCAGACCAAGGTGGTCAAGGACCTCGAGACCATCGAAGTCCGCGCCGAGAAGCGCATCGACATCAAGTCGTCGAGCACCAAGCAGTCGATCTCCGCGGAGAAGCTGAAGGAGATCCCGGTCGACAACCTGAGCCAGGCCATCGCCACCAAGGCCGGCATCGTGGCGCAGGGCGGTGAGCTGCACTTCCGTGGCGGCCGCGGCGGCGAGGTGAAGTTCCAGTTCGACGGCGTCGAGGCCACGGACCCCGCGTTCGGCGGCCAGGCGAACATCGCCGGTCTCGCCGTCGCCGGCGCCGACGTGCTCTCGGGCGGCTTCGATGCCGAGTTCGGCAACGCGCTGTCGGGCGTCGTGAGCGTGTCCACGAAGGAGGGCGGCGACCGTCTGGCCGGTGAAGTGCGCTGGGACACGGACCGCTACGGCGACCCCACCAAGACCTTCGACAACTACGACCGCTTCACGTTCGGCTTCGGCGGCCCCACGCCGGTCAAGAACCTCACGTACTTCGCGACCTACGAGGGCTCGTTCCAGGACACCTACTTGAAGTCCGGCATGAGCCGTCCGCACCGCACGTTGCTGGACTTCATCCAGCTCGGCAACCGGCAGAGCAACCAGATCAACACCAACTTCAAGCTCGCCTACAAGATCAACCCCCGCAACAAGGTCACGTTCGAGACCATCAACAACCACACCATCAACACGCCCTACGACCACGAGTGGTCGCGCAAGGGCTACGTGTCGGTGACCTACGACACCACCAAGGCGCTCGACGGCACGTTCACGCTGAGCCCACGCTACGGCAGCTGGTCTCAGGTGCCGGTCGATAGCACGTCGCAGTTCGTGAACCTGGCCGACCACGTGCCCACGCTGGACGAGCGCTTCCAGCAGTTCACGGCCGTGTGGACGAACCAGTTGTCCGAGAAGAGCTCGTGGACCACGCGCATGGCGTCGCTCAACTTCAACACCAGTAACTCGGTGGGCGGCAAGGACCCGTGGGAGTACTGGATCCAGAGCCCGTTCTATTGGAATGGCAACATCGGCACGGGCACCGAGAACAACCCGTTCTTCGCCACGCACGGCGACGTCCCGGCGTATCTCAAGCGCCAGACCCGCGTCTACACCATGAAGACCGACTACCAGACCGGCCGCTGGAAGCAGCACAAGGTCAAGACCGGCATCGAGGCCAAGTACAACCGCGTGCAGAACCTGTCGCTCGGGTTCCCGAACGGCGAGAGCAACGGCCTGCCGGGCGGCACACGTTCGGACTACACCAACTTCAATCCCGAGGGCGCGGCGTATCTTCAGGATCGCTGGGAGTTCGAGGGTCTGGTCCTGAACGCCGGCCTGCGCTACGACTTCTTCACGCCCGGTGACCAGATCTCGGACCTCGACCTGCGCAGCGGCAACCGCTACAAGCAGCAGATCAGCCCGCGTCTCGGCATCGCGTACCCGATCTCGGATCGCGACGTGCTCAGCTTCCACTACGGCTGGACGTACCAGACGCCGGCGCGCTCGTTCATCTTCGAGAACCGCGGCACCAGCTCCACGGTCGGCGTGAAGGGCAATCCCGACCTCGAGCCCGAGACGAACATCGCCTACCAGGCCAGCGTGCAGCACCTGTTCACGAAGGACATCTCGGGCCAGTTCGGCGTGTTCTTCAAGGACATCTACGGCCTGATCACGGTGCGGCAGGAAACCGACAACGCCGGCAACCCGGTGAACGTGTTCTTCAACGGCGACTACGCCTCGGCGCGCGGCTTCGAGGCCAGCCTCATCAAGAGCTTCAGCCACAAGTTCTCGGCCGATGTGAACTACACGTACTCGATCGCCACCGGTGTGGCGTCGGACCCGAACACGGCGCTGCTGTTCTTCAACGGCGGCCGGCTCTACCTGCCGATCAGCGAGCAGGCGCTCAACTGGGACCAGCGTCATACGGTGAGCATCTCGAGCACCATCCGCGACGCGCGCTGGGGCCTGCGCATGCTGTGGACGTACGGCTCGGGCTTCCCGTTCACGCCGGCGTTCCGCAACGACCGCCGCCCGGACCCGGCGCTCACGAACTCGCGCCGCATGCCGTCGCAGGCGCGTCTCACGATCGACGGCGACAAGTTCTACCGGCTCTGGGGCCAGAACGTGAAGCTGTTCGTCGATGCCCGCAACGTGCTCGATGCGAGCAACATCCAGAACCTGTCGCCGGGCCGCCGCAGCCCGTTCGTGAACTCGGCTGGCGACGACTACACCATCTACTACACCGAGACGGGCCGCACCGGTGGTTCCTATCTGCAGGACATCAACGGCGACAGCATCCTCGACTGGGTTCCCACGCACGATCCGCGCGTCTTCGAAGAAGGCCGCAACGTGCGCATGGGCGTGAGCGTCACCTTCTGATGGCCGGGGCCGAGAAGGAGCATGGCATGAATGCAGTCCTGAAGTCGGGTACAACCGCACTGTGGCTGGCGGTGCTGGCCAGCATGCTCGCGGTGCCGGCGTTCGCGCGTATCACGCAGTTGGGGGAGTTCGACCCTGCCGCGCTCGCCGAGTACGAAGCCCAGGTCATGAGCCCGCGCGGGCACTCGAACCCGGCGGGGAATCGCCGGGGTGCGAGCCCCAATGCCATTCCCGATATCTTCGGGCAGGGCTCGGTGCTGAACGTCGGCAACTTCGTGATGAAGGTCACGAACAACGGCTGGCTCGGCAACCCGTTCACGGGCTTCTCGAGCGATCCTTCGGGCCAGTGGCCCGGCGCGTCGGCGATCGAGTACCTGAACTTCATGGGCATCGCCGTGGGCGCGGTGAACCCGCGTGCCACGGACGCCACCGGAGTGCGCCGCGTGAGCTACGGGCTGCAGCCGGCCGAGTGGCGGCCGGCCACGCTCGATCCTGAAGACCGCATGTATCGCGCGTACGACGGCATCGTGAACGGCATCCGGTTCGTGAACGACGATTCCGACAACGACAAGACCAGCACCACGAACGACCCGCTGTTCGACGAGGATTTCCTCGACGGCCGTGACAATGACGGCGACGGCAGGATCGACGAGGACTTCGCGGCCGTCGGCCAGCAGATGTACACCTGCGTCATGCGCGACGACACACCGCCGGCCATCCAGGCTGCTTCGGCCGAACGGCACGTGCCGCTCGGCCTCGAGTGCCGCCAGACGGCGTGGGCGTACTCGATCCCCGGCTTCACGGACTTCAACGTCATCAACTACAAGTTCATCAACCGTTCGGGCCACGAGCTCGACTCGGTGGTCATCGGCTTTCGCGTCGACATGGATTGCGGCCCGGCCGACAAGTCGAACTACTTCAGCGACGACTTCGACGCCCCGCAGTATCCGTTCGGCCGGTTCGTGATCCAGACCAAGGACACCGACAAGCGCCTGCAGCCGCCGGCGGACCATCCCGATGTGCCCGAGGTGGCGTTCGCGGACTCGGCGCTGTGCCCGCGCTTCCTGGTCACCGTGCAGGGCTTCTCGGTGGCGGACGACGACGGCGACGAGAACAAGACGCCGGGCATTCCGCACTTCCTGTTGGTCGACCACACGGTCGATCCGCTCGGCGTGACGGGCCCGCGCTCGGTGGGCTTCCGGGCGTTCCGCTCGTTCCCGGGTGGCACGCCGTACGTGCAGGGTGGTGTTCCGACCATCGATCAGCAGCGCTTCGAGTTCATGACCGGCACGGAGAACATCAGCACCGATCCGAGTGCTCCGGCCATGCGCGGGTTCATCAACGCCCCGACCGGCGACCAGAAGGGCGACTATTCCGAGTGGGCGTCGATCGGTCCGTGGTTCCACCTGCAGACCGGCTCGCAGATCGAGTGCACGATCGCGATCGGCGTCCGCCCCGGCGACCTCAAGCTGGCTCAGGCCTACGCGGCCGACTACCAGAAGGCCGCCACGTTCTTCCGAGCCGACCCGCTCACCGGCGACGAGGTGTGGGCCGTGACGAGTGGCACCGAACTGCTCGCCAAGTACCCGTCGCTCGACAACGCGATCGCCGCGCAGGTGGCGTTCGAGGGCTCCTATGAAGAGCGGGACTGGCCCACGCTGCCGGACTTCCCGGGCCGTGAGACCGCGCTCAAGGCACCGCCGGGGCAGGTCATCCAGGCGCAGGGGTGTGAAGTTCGCGACCCCTCGTTGCGCTTCGTGAACGATCGGCAGTACAGCTACTTCGACTTCGATTGTGATTACTGCACGGGTGCCTACTCGAAGATCCTCAACAAGGGCCTGTTCCACCGCACGTGGCTGGCCGAGTCGCCGCCGCCGAGTCCCAACACCAACCTCGGCGTCCTCTACAACTACACGGACAATCCGGACCGGCGGTTCGCCCCGGCGGGCGACGGTTCCGTCACGGTCGCCTGGGACAACCTGTCCGAGACATCGCCGGACCCCAAGTCGGGGCAGTTCGACTTCCGGGGTTACAAGATCTGGAAGGTCACGAACTGGCAGCGCCCGATCGGTTCGGGCGGCCCGGCCGAGGACGATTGGACGCTCCTGGCCGAGTACCGGATCTTCGACCACGCCGCCAACAACAAGGTGCTGGTGGGCTCCACGCTCCAGTGCCCGGACACGTACATCCCGCAGAAGGGCACGACCGAGCCGTTGTGCCTCGAGCGCGGTGACCTCTATGACGTGCAGAGCGGCGACGTGATCCACCCGGACACGACCGTGCACTGCATCAACTATCCCGACTGCGTCGCGGACTCGGCGTTTGCATTGGGCACGGCGGCTCCGGCCCCGAAGGTGGGCCGCATCCGCTACCCGGTCGGCCGCTACCGCTACACGGACCGGCAGGTCAAGAACGGCTTCCTGTACTTCTACTCGGTGTCCGCGTTCGATTTCATCGAGCACATTCCGCGCGTGCTC
>JBEBGT010000016.1:0-18472 GCA_040081365.1 Candidatus Eiseniibacteriota bacterium
AGCGCGGTGAACACCATCAGGAGCACGAGCGCCGCGTAGCCGCGCACGCCACGAGGCAGGGCAGTCGAACGGCCACTCTTCCCCACGTTCCCTCCTGGGACTCGGGCCCGTGCCGGGGCTCCCGACGCATCCGTGAGCCCTGCGGCGTCGCAGCCCCCTCATTTTGGAGCAGCAGCGGCCCCGCCGCGCTGCTTTCCACGATGACAGTCCCGCGCCGCTCCGGCTACAATCGACACTAGCACGCCCCCGACCCTGGGACCGGCCGAACGGTCGGATCCTGAACGACCATTGGTCCCGGCTCGCCGCGCGCTCCCCCGACGTCGCACGAGTCCCGATCCGCTCTGCGGAGAAGGAACCTGTCATGCGATCGATCGGGGGCGACGGCTCCACGATACTGCGGAAGTTCGCGCTCTTCCTCGCGGTCCTGCTGCCGGTTGTGGCGGGCCGCGCACGACCCGCCCACGCTGCACTCTGCGGTGTCTCCGGCAACGCCATCTGGACCGCGGCCGACGCCGCGGACGCCTCGCTCCAGTCCGGTGTCGCGGTCATGCCGGACCGACATCTGGGTCCACGGGCAGATCATCACCGCACGCTCGCAGACCAACGGAGTGGCCCTGTGGTCACGCAGCCTACTCTCTGCACTCGGCCAGCCCTTGGCTATCGCGAACGGCAGCCAACCGCGCGTCTACGTGACGACCGCATCCGGGTTCGTGTTCGCGCTCGACCCGGCGACCGGGGCCACCCTGTGGAGTCGGGACCTGAAGCGGGCCGTCTGCGCGTCGGACCAGCTCACGCGAACGGTCGTCGTCCAGCACGTGGCGGCGTCCGACTCTGTGTTCCGGGCCGTATTCACATCAGATGTACTCTTCGTCGCGACACGCCATGGCTGTAGCAGCACCACGTCGAATCGAGTATTCGCGCTCGACACCGAGACCGGCGCGATCCGCTGGACCCACAACCCCACCGGCACGTTCCTGGAGGACGACTTCAGCGCACTGGCCCTGGACGTTGCGACGAACCGCCTGTTCGGCGTGATGACCAAGCTCAACGAAACGCTGTCGCAGAACACCGTCGTTTGCCTGAACTCGGTCACGGGCTCACGCCAGTGGTCGCGCGACCTCGGGGCGATCGACGCGGCCCCGATGATGCTCGGCGGCTCGCTGTTCGTGGTCTCGCGCGCCGGCGTGCTGTACAAGCTCGACGCTGCGGCCGGCGGAGCCACCGTCTGGAGCACGACCGTGGCCACGTCTGGCGCGGCCGTCTCGCTGGACATGGCCGGAGCGATCGTGGACGGCGTGCCCACGATCTACCTCACCGACACGGCCGGCTTCCTCACTTACGTGCGCGACCTCGGCGCGTCGGCTTCGACACCTGAATCCGCCCGGCCGCTCGGCCGGAACGCCGTCTCGGCGCCACTCGTCCATCGACCCGTGAACCGGCTGTTCGTCGGACTCATGGCTCCACCAGGGCTGGCGCAGGTGAGTCTGTGTACGCCGACGATTGCCCTCGCAACCGCCGACGAACTGCCCTCGCCCGCACAAGGCTTGGCATGCGACGTCGAGGCCGGCGCCTTCCCGAGGCTGCTGACCTCCTATGGGGGTCCGTTCCTGCGTGAGTGGTGCGTGCCATGGCCGCTCACGAGTAATCAGGACTGCACCGTGTTACCGCCCGCGGTCGATCTCACCCGACCGGTTGGCACGGAGGTGGTCCGCCTCGGGCTCGTGACGCCGATCCACTGGACGAGCGGATCGGATGCGGGTGTGCAGCTCGTGGATCTGGATCTGTCCACGACCGGGGTCAACGGACCGTATGCAGTCATCGCGACTGGAATCGCGAATGACGGTAGTCACGACTGGCTCGTCACCGGCCCGGCGAGTGAGAACGCGTTCGTGCGGATCCGGGCGCACAGTGCCGACGGGTTCGTCGGCGTCGATGTCTCCGACAGCGCGTTCGCGATCCGTGACCTCGTTCCCGAGACCGCCCGGCTCATCAGCCCCGCAAGCGTGGACCTCGTGGCCGGGGCCTCGACCCCCGTGATCACCGGCCGGGTGCTCGTCGCCGGCGTCACCGAGGCGTTGGGCGCTGGCGGCGGGATCACGGCGGAAGTGGGCTTCGGGCCGCATGGCAGCGATCCCGCCGTGGACCTGACCTGGGCCTGGTCGGCGGCCAGCTATGACAGCACATTCGATGGCACCGACCAGTTCTTGGGAACGCTCACCCCGACCGTGGCGGGAGACTTCGACTACGCCTATCGCTTCTCCTATGCCGGCGGCCCGTGGAGCTACGCCGATCTCGACGGCAGTGAGTCGGGTTACTCGGTGCTGCAGGCGGGCCGCATGCTCGTGCATGCGCCCGTCGTGTCCTGGTTCGTGGACGCCACAGCGGCCAGCGGCACGGGCCTGTCGGGCAACTGCCTCGGCGCCGCGTGGCCGGATGTGGATGGCGATGGCGATCCCGACCTGTCGGTCACGAGGTTCGGGGCCTCGAACGCGCTGTTCACCAATGCGCTCGGCGTCTTCACCGACGTGTCGGCCACCAGTGGCATCGGGTTCTCGGCGAGCAGCACCGGTGGGGCGTGGGCAGACCTCGACAACGACCTCGACCTGGACCTGTTCGTGGTCACCTCTATCGAGGGCCACCGCCTGCTGCGCAACGACGCCGGCCACTGGACCGATGCCAGCACCGGGAGCGGCGCGCAGGGCCCGAGCGGCGGACAGGCACTCGCATGGGCGGACTACGACCGTGACGGCGATGTCGACCTGTATGTCTCGAACCACGAAGCGCCCGGCTCGCTGTACCGCAACGGCGGGGGCGGCCACTTCACCGACGTCACGCTCGCCGCTGGACTCGGCGGGTCGGGCAAGGGACGCAGCGCCGCGTGGGCGGACTACGATGACGATGGGGACGCCGACCTGTTCGTGACATTCGAGACGGAACCCAACCGGCTCTACCGGAACCTCGGCGCCGGCGTGTTCCTCGAGTGCGCCGCCGCCTCGGGAATCAGCGGGGCGGGTGCACACCGCGGTGCCGCATGGGGCGATGCCGATGGCGATGGCGATCTCGACCTACTCGTCGCCGTACAGGGCGCACCAAAGTTCTACCGCAACCTGGGCGGCGGCACGTTCGAGGAGCAGGCCGGCTCGCAGGGTCTCAGCGCACTGGCCGACACCCGCAGCGTACACTGGGTGGACTTCGACCATGATGGCGACCTCGATGCGTTCTTCGTGAACGGAGGCCCTGACGGCCTGTTCGCGAACGATGGCGCCGGGTTGTTCAGCGACGTGAGCGCTCTGTCCGGACTCGATGCGGGCGGTGCCGGCAACACCGCGGCGTGGGCCGACGCGGACGGCGATGGCGACCTCGACGTCTACATCGCGGAGGAGAGCGGCGGTCGTTTCCTGCAGAACCAGGGCCCGTTCACGGGGCACTGGTTACGCGTCGCACTCACTAGTTCCAACGATGGGGCGATTGGCGCGCGCGTGCGTGCCGTGGCTGGATCTCGCGTGTTCGTTCGCGAGATCAGTGGAGGTGCGAGCCGCAGCTCGCAGGATGCGTTGGTGGCGGATCTCGGCCTGGGTTCCGCGACCAGCCTGGACTCGCTCATTGTTCGCTGGCCGGACGGTCGGGTGCAGGCGATCGAGCCGCCGCCCGCGCTCGACCAGCAGCTCCATCTTACCGAGCCCCCACCGATCGCTGGCGTGCCGGGCTCGAGTCCCTCCGCGATCGCCGTGGTCCGCCCTCGACCCAACCCATCGTTCGGCGCGGTACGCATCGAGTACTTGCTGAGCCGAGCTGCGCGCGTACAACTGTCGGTGTACACACCCGAGGGCCGGCTCGTCCGGGCGTATCCGGAGTCTCGGCAGGAGCCGGGGCCCGCGATCGCACATTGGGATGGCCGCGACGAACTCGGGCGCGACGTCTCGAGCGGTATGTACTTCTATCGGCTCACGATCGGCACTGAAGTGCTGAGAGGTCGCATGACCGTTCTTCGTTAGCGCGCGGGTCGCACGGCCGGTGGGCGTTCCGGTCCGTGCTCTCCCGGCCGAAAGGCGCCACTGGGGACCACATCGGTTCGGCGCAGCCGCTCATTCAATTGAGCGACTGCGCCACCACCATGGCCACCGACAGGAAGATGGCGGCGATGAAGATTGCCACGGCGATGTTGCCCTTCTTGAGCTCGGCCGGGAAGTCGACCTCGGGCGTGAGCAGGTCGATGACGCGGTAGGCCACGAACATCAGCACCACGCCGAGCAAGGCATAGAGGAAGTTGAGGCCCAGTACCGACCAGTCCATGACGACGGCTCCTCTTCCAGGGTGAAGCGGGTGACGGCGTGGACGGCGCGCCCCCGATGGGTCCGGCGCGGCAGCGCGACTCTAGCACGCGCGCCGGGCGGGATGCGGCCGCACGGCGGTCGCCCGCCCGCGTCCGTCGGGCGGCGATTGCCCCGCCGCGCGCGCCCTGAGACATTCCCGGGCCTGACCCTTCACCCGTCTCCTGTATTGGAGAACCCCATGCGAAGACTCCTCTTCCTGATGGTGCTCATGACCACGATCGCTTCGACGAGCCCCGCGGCCCCGCCGCCGTCCGACCCCGCGCTGTGGCTGGAGGACGTCACCGGCGAGCGGGCGCTCAAGTGGGTGAGCGCGCAGAACGAGCGCTCCACGCAGGAACTGGCCAAGAGCGACGAGTTCAAGACGCTCAACGATCGCTTCCTCGGCATCCTCAACTCCAACGAGCGCATTCCCGGCGTCACCAAGATCGGCGACCGGTACTACAACTTCTGGCGTGATGCGCAGCACGAGCGCGGCATCTGGCGCCGCACCACGCTCGAGGAGTACCGCAAGGCCGCGCCCACGTGGGAGACCGTGCTCGACCTCGACGCGCTCGGCGCCGCGGAGAAGGAGAGCTGGGTGTGGGAGGGTGCTCAGACCCTGCACCCGGACGACCGCCTGTGCCTGGTGTCGCTGTCACGCGGCGGTTCCGATGCCAACGTCGTGCGCGAGTTCGACCTGACCCGCAAGCAGTTCGTGACCGACGGCTTCACGCTGCCCGAGTCCAAGAGCAACGCGGGCTGGATCGACGCCAACCGGCTCTACATCGGCATGGCCTTCGATTCCACCACGATCACGACGTCGGGTTACGCGCGCGTGATCCGCGAGTGGCAGCGCGGCACGCCGCTGTCCGAGGCCAAGCTGGTTTACGAAGGCCCCGCCAGCGACGTCGGCGTGGGCGCGTACCACGACCCCACGCCGGGATTCGAGCGCGACTTCGTGAGCCGCGCGATCACGTTCTACACCAACGAGCTGTATGTGCTGCGCGCCGGCAAGCCCGTGAAGATCGCCAAGCCGGACGATGCCGAGGCCAATGTGTGGCGCGAGTGGCTGCTCATCACGCTGCGCACGCCGTGGACCGTGAGCGGCAAGACGTTCCCCGCGGGCGCGCTGATCGCCGCCAAGTTCGACGACTTCATGGCCGGCAAACGCGAGTTCACCGCGCTTTTCACACCCACCCCGCGCACGTCGCTGTCCACCTACACGAACACCAAGAACACGCTGCTGCTGACGGTGCTCGACAATGTGCGCAGCCGCGTGATCACCGCGCGCGCCGCGGGCGGCAGATGGACCCTCACGCCGGTCGGCGGACTGCCGGACTTCGGCACCATCGGCGTGCGGGGCGTGGACGACCTGACCAGCGACGACTACTGGATCACGACCACCGACTTCCTGTCGCCCAGCACGTTGTTCCTGGGCACGGCCGGCAAGGACGCGAGAGAGAAGCTCAAGCAGACACCCGCGTTCTTCGACGGCGGCCGTCACCGCGTGGCCCAGCACGAGGCGACGTCGGACGACGGCACGAAGATCCCGTACTTCGAGGTGTCACCCAAGGGCCTGGCGCTCGACGGCCACGCCCCCACGCTGCTCACCGGCTACGGCGGCTTCGAGGTGTCCGAGTTGCCCTACTACAGCGGCGTCCAGGGTGCGGGCTGGCTCGAGCGCGGCGGCGTGCTGGTGGTGGCGAACATCCGCGGCGGCGGTGAGTTCGGTCCCGAGTGGCACAACCAGGCCATCAAGGAGAACCGCCAGCGCTGTTACCAGGACTTCAGCTCGGTGGCCAAGGACCTCGTGGCGCGCAAGGTCACCACGCCCGCGCATCTGGGCTGCATCGGTGGCTCCAACGGCGGTCTGCTGGTGGGCAACATGATCACGCAGTACCCCGAGCTGTTCGGGGCCGTGGTCTGCCAGGTGCCGCTGCTCGACATGCAGCGCTATCACAAGCTGCTGGCCGGCGCGTCGTGGATGGGCGAGTACGGCGACCCCGACAAGCCCGAGGAGTGGGCCTACATCCAGAAGTTCTCGCCCTACCACCTGCTCAAGGACGGCGTGAAGTACCCGCGCACGCTGTTCACCGGTTCCACGCGCGATGACCGCGTGCACCCCGGCCACGCCCGGCGCATGGCGTACAAGATGAGCGCCATGGGCGCCGACATCCTGCTGTACGAGAACATCGAGGGCGGCCACGGTGGTGCGGCGAACAACAAGCAGCAGGCGTTCATGAGCGCGCTGGCGTTCACGTTCCTGTGGAAGCAGCTGGGCGGAGTCGGCTGGTAGCACGCTGGCTGCAGATCGCAACGCCCGAGCGCCCGGTGGCAGGTGCCACCGGGCGCTCGGGCGTTCGGCTGGGGCCGCGTTCAATGCGGCTGGAGGAGACCCTCCGCCAGTACGCCGATCGGCGTACCCTTGGCGTCCGCCGCGAGCCGTTCGAGATCGTGCCTGGCCGCGGCAGGCTTGCCCTTCTCGAGCAGGCTCTTCGCCAGGCGCAGCCGCTCGGCGTGCAGGCTGGGATCGAGCGTCACCGCGTAGCGCAACTCCACACCTTCGAACAGCACCGCGTTCGCGTCGCGGCACACATCGGCGAGCGCCAGGTGCGTGCGCGCATCGAGCGGCCGGCGCAGCACCGCGAGCATCGCCGTGTGCATCGGGCCGCTCGGGCCCACGGCCTCGGTGGCCGCCGCCGCGGGCGCAGGGCCCGCGGTATCGGCGAGCCCCATGAGCGCGAGCTCGCGCTGCATGCCGGCGACGCCCTCGCCCACCAGCGCGGCGGCCGCGGCGTAATAGTGGAAGTCGAAGCGCTGGTTGGCCTGCGGGCCGCCGGCCGTGGCGTAAACCCAAGCGGTGGCAGCCTCGCCCGCCGCCACCGAGGACGCCGCCAGCTTGGAGCGCGTGGCGTCGTCCGGCTCGTAGGGCACCAGGTGCCGCGTGCCGCCATCGAGCGACACCATGGCGACGCGCGCGGGATCGAGCCCGTACGGCGGTGCGTTGAGCCAGTACGAACGCACCGTGCGATCGCGCAGCGCCTCACGCGTGGCGGGCCCGTCCTCCGATTGGAAGAACGCGCCCTCGGGCATCTCGCTGAACAGCACCACCGTGCTCTCGGGCCGCGTGGCGAGCAGCGCGCGCAGGTCGTCGCCGTATCGTTGCGCCACCGCCGAGAGTCGCATGGACTCGTTCCAGTCCCACTCACGGAAGTCCCATGCCCCCGGGCTCGACAGATCGGGCGCGCGATACCCCAGCGCGAGCGTGTTGCCGCCCACGAGCACGACCACGAGCGTGACGCTCGCCAACTGCGGCAGTCGCGTGAGCGCGAGCGCGACCAACAGACAGGCCCACGGCACCGCCGAGTAGGCGTAGTAGCTGGAGGCCGTGACCACCCCCAGCGTGTGCCCCACCAGCAATGGCGCCAGGCCCGCGAGCGCGGCCACACCCACGAACAGCACCGGTGCCCGATCGGGTGCATCGGCCGCGGCGCGCCACGGCTGCGCGCTGGCCTGCGTCACCAGCAACACGGCCGCTCCCACCGCGAGTACCGCGAGCAACAGCGTGAGGGCACTCGGCGCTTCGATGCGGCCCAGGAACCCGCCCAGCAAGCGCACGAGCGCGCCCACGAGATCGCCCGCCGAGCGCACCACTTCGGCCGAGCGCCCGCCGCTGTGCCACGACCGCCGCACCAGCAGGTGCACGGCCGCCGTGAGCGCGAGTGCGCCCGCTTGCGGCAGCCATGCACGCCAGGCCTGCGCGAGCGGGCGATTCAGGAGCGTGTGCAGCACGAGCAGCGGGAACACCAGCGCGGCCGTCTCCTTGGCGAAGCACGCCAGCACCGCCCACAACAACGCGCGCGCCACGCGCTGCTCGGTGTGCTCGCGCACCGCCAGCAGCACGAGCGCTATGGCGAGCAGGTCCTGGAAGCCGCTACCCCAGGCCACCAGGAACTTGGTGAGCCCGTAGCCCACGAACAGCACCGCTCCGATGGTGCCCGCACGCGGCGAGAACCAGCGCGCGCCCAATACGCGCAGTTGAGCCGCTGCCAGCGCCACGGCGCCAAGACTCAACACGCGGGCCAGCATCAGCTCGAGCGGACCGGCGTGCGCGATCAGCCAGAAGTACAGCTCGCGCGACAGCGGCCGGTACCACGGGAAGATGCCGTGCTGCCCACCCAACAGGTCGGGCAGCGCGATGCGCCGCGCCACGTCGAGCATGTGGAAGTCGTCGGCGAAGAACGCGATCCGAAACGTGTCGGCGCCCAGCACCACCAGCAGCACGGCCCACGCGGCCAGCAGCACCGCGGGCGGCAGCGGTGTGGCGGCGGGGCGCTTGCCGTGACTCGGCGGCGTGGTACGGCGCGGCGGCGGCATCGGGGAATAGTAGAGAATCCGGAGCCCTACGGCTATGGATGGAGCCCGACTTGCCTCGGTCACTGGACCCGCGACCGGCGACAGCGACCGGCTGTCAGCCGAGCGGACGAAGCCCTTCGAGGAGTGGCTTCCACCCTTCCGCCCGTGTCTTCGGGCCGAGCGGGAAGCCGTCCTCACCAGCATGGACCACGGTGAGGGAGTCCAGCTTGAGGTCTGCCAGTGCCGTGCGCATGGAAGGCGTGAGCGAGGGCGCCGAGGTGCGCTTGATCTCGAAGCCCAGCCGTCGGCGTCCGCGCACGATGAGCAGGTCCAGTTCGGCGCCGGTATGCGCACGCCAGAAATAGCACTCCTCGGAGCGCGCGCGCAGGCCACGGATGATCTGCTCGAGGATGAACCCCTCCCAGGACGCACCGACCTTGGCATGGGCCATGACGTCTGCCCGGCCCTCCAACCCGATGAGCGCGTGCAGGAGCCCGCTGTCAGCGACGAATGTCCGTGGTGCCTTCACCTGCCGCTTCGAGATGTTCTCGTGCCATGGAGGCAGCACGCGGAGTGCGAAGGTGGCCACCAATTGATCCAGATAACGCCGCACGGTCGTGTCCGAGACCCCGAATGCCCGCCCGAACTCGGCCGCATTCCAGATCTGGCCATGGTAGTGGGCCAACATGCTCCAGAAGCGCCGCATGGTTGCCGCAGGCACGCGGAACCCGAGTTGCGGCAGATCGCGCTCGAGGAAGTCGCGGATGAACGAACGCCGCCACTCGAAGCTGTCGTGCTCCGAGCGTGCGAGGAACGAACGCGGGAACCCGCCGCGCAGCCAGAGCCGCTCCCAGCGGGCCGGCGCGATCTCGGCGCAATCGAAGCCCGCGATGTCCGCGTAATGGATCCGGCCCGCCAGCGTCTCGGACGCCTGCGCCAACAGTTCCGGTGACGCGCTACCGAGGACCAGGAACCGGGCCGGCCGGGGCCGCCGGTCCGCCAGCACGCGCAGAACCGGGAACAGGTCGGGTCGGCGCTGGATCTCATCGAGCACGACCAAGCCTCGGAGCGGTGCCAAGGCCAGCTGAGGCTCTGACAACCTCGCCACCGCCGCGGGGTCCTCGAGATCGAAGAACGTCACCGGCTCACGTCCCGCCGCGACGACCTGCCGAGCGAGCGTGCTCTTGCCGACCTGACGTGCGCCCAGCAGGCCAACCACCGGCGCGCTCTGGAGCAGGCCGCGCACCTCTTGGACTCGCTGTTTCCGGGCGATCAGCATGCCTGGAGCCTACCATGAAATCTCGGCGGCTGCCGCCGGGAGTTCAGGGTGCGCGTCGCCCCGACCCGGCGGGCGTCGGCCACGCCGATCGTTGCGAACCGCCGCCTCAGCGGGAACTGGCCGCCACCGCCCGCGTCACACGCTGCGTGGCGTCGAGCGCACGCTGCACCGCCTCCCAGGCGTCGGCGGCGAGCAGGCGCGCCGCGTCCTCGGTCGAGCCCGGCCGGGCATGCGAGACCATGCACTCCGCCAGCACGGCGGCGTCACGGGCATCACGCGCGGCATCGAGCCCGGCGTGCGCCGACTCCGCCCATTGGGTCGCCACTTCGGCCAGACTCGAGGCGAGCCGAGCCGCGCGCTGTGCACCGGCCAACAACAGGTTGGAATCGGCGGCCGGCGTGCTGAGCGTCGTGGCGGTCGGGTTCATCTCGGTCTCCTCGCGTGAGAAGTGGTTCCGCGTGGCGTTGTTCCTGCTGCCCTTCGCAAGAACAGGTGCACGCAACCCGCCGGAAGATGCACTCACGACGAAGAAAAGCCGAAACCGCCCGGTGGCATCCTGCCTCCGGGCGGTTCGTCGCGCTGACTGGAGCCTGAGTCGACCCCCGCCGCGCGTGACATCGGAGCCTTCGCGGCAGCTGCCCCCGCGTGGTTCTCGTTCGGCCGAGCGCCTGCGTGGGGCGCGCTGCCGGTGCTGACCCGCCGCGGTCCGTCGCGGTGGGTCGTGCGGTTCGGCTCAGCTCTTCGCCGGCTCCACGGAATCCGCGAGCACGGTAGCAGAGTTGTTCGAGACCTCGAAGAACCCGCCCGCGACGCGCCACTTCTCCTCGGCACCGCTCGCCGCGCGCAGGGTGAGCGTACCGCTCGCCAACGCCGTGACCAGTGCCGCGTGGTTCGCCAGCACGCCGAAGTAACCCTCGGTGCCGGGGGCCTCGACGTACTCCACGAGTCCCTCGTACACCGCCTTCTCCGGCGTCAGGATGCTGAGCTTGAAGGTCGACGCCATGACTTAGACGCCCGCCTTCATCTTCTCGGCCGCGGCGATGACCTCTTCGATACCGCCGCGCATGTAGAACGCCTGCTCCGGCAGGTCGTCGAACTCGCCCGAGACGATGCGGCCGAAGCTCTTCACCGTCTCCGGCAGCTTCACGTACTTGCCCGGCGTGCCCGTGAACGCCTCGGCCACGAAGAACGGCTGCGACAGGAAGCGCTGGATACGGCGCGCACGCGCGACCGTGATCTTGTCGTCTTCCGACAGTTCGTCCATACCGAGGATCGCGATGATGTCCTGGAGGTCCTTGTAGCGCTGCAGGATGCGCTGCACGTCACGCGCCACCTTGTAGTGCTCCTCGCCCACGATGGCCGGATCGAGGATGCGGCTCGTGGACGCCAGCGGATCGACGGCCGGGTAGATGCCGAGCTCGGCGATGGAACGCTCGAGCACCGTGGTGGCGTCCAGGTGCGAGAACGCGGTGGCCGGCGCGGGATCGGTCAAGTCGTCAGCCGGCACGTAGATGGCCTGCACCGACGTGATCGAGCCCTTCTTGGTGGTGGTGATGCGCTCCTGGAGCGCGCCCATCTCGGTGGAGAGCGTGGGCTGGTAACCCACAGCACTGGGCATGCGGCCCAGGAGCGCCGACACCTCGGAGCCCGCCTGCGTGAAGCGGAAGATGTTGTCGACGAAGAACAGCACGTCCTTACCTTCTTCGTCGCGGAAGTACTCGGCCATCGTCACACCCGTGAGGCCGACGCGCAGACGTGCGCCCGGCGGCTCGTTCATCTGGCCGAACACCATGACCGTCTTCTCGATGACGCCCGACTCGGTCATTTCACGATAGAGGTCGTTGCCCTCACGCGTGCGCTCACCGACGCCGGCGAACACCGAGAAGCCGCCGTGCTGGGTGGCGATGTTACGGATGAGCTCCTGGATCAGCACCGTCTTGCCGACGCCGGCGCCACCGAAGAGACCGACCTTGCCACCACGCTGATACGGCGCCAGCAGGTCGACGACCTTGATGCCGGTCTCGAACAGCTGCTTCTCGGTCTCCTGCTCCGAGAACGCCGGGGCCGCGCGGTGGATCGGGTAGCGCTTGGTGCTGGCGGGCACCTGCGGCTTGCCGTCGATCGTGTCGCCGGTGAGGTTGAAGATGCGTCCCAGGCCGGCTTCGCCCACGGGCACCATGATCGGATCGCCCGTGTCGGTGGCCTTCATGCCGCGCACCAGACCATCGGTGTTGTCCATGGCGATGCAGCGCACGACATTGTCGCCCACGTGCAGCGCGGCCTCGACCGTCAGGCGGATGCCGCGCGCGGCGTCCTCGATGATGATGGCGTTATAGAGCTTCGGGAGATTCTCGGGGTCGAATGCGACGTCGACCGTCGGACCGATCACCTGCACCACCTTGCCAACATTCATCGTGTGCTCCTCGTTTGCGCTGCTTGCGTAAGCGTTGCAGACAATATCAGCCGGTGGTGCGGCACCGCGATTCCGCGGCGCGCCAACGGCGCTTGGTTTTCTCGATTACTTGAGTGCTTCTGCGCCGCCCACCAACTCCGAGATCTCGCGCGTGATCATGGCCTGGCGCAGACGATTGCGGGTCAGCGTGAGCGAATCCACCAGTTCACCGGCGTTCTTGCGCGCCGAGCCCATGGCCACCATGCGCGCCGAGTGCTCGCTGGCGAGCGAGTCGGCGAGCGAGGCATACAGCTTGGCCGTGGCGTAGCGCGGCAGCAGTTCGGCGAAGATCGTCTCGGCGTCCGGCTCGAACAGCGCCGAACCCGCCGTGCTGGCCGGCGCGGCACCCGCCGTCACCTCGCCGATCGGCAGGAAGGTCTCGTTCAAGACCTTGCGCGTGACGGCGTTCACGAAGTGCGTGTACAGGATCTCGACGCGGTCGACCTCGCCCGACAGGAACTTCTCGGTGAGGTCGTTCGTGATCGTGCGCGCCAGTTCGAGGCTGGCCTCGCCCGGCAGGTCCGCGTACGTGGCCATGACCGGATAGCCGCGGCGCTTCAAGTAGTCGCGGCCCTTGCGGCCCACGACCACGCACTGCACCGAACCCGGCGTGGCGTGCTTCAACCGCTGCTCGGCGATGCGCAGCACCGCCGTGTTGTACGCACCGGCGAAGCCACGGTCGGCCGTGATCAGCACCAGCGCCGTGGTCTTGACCTCGCGCGCCTTGAACAGCGGGTGCTCGAGTTCGGCGGCCGCACCGGCCAGATTGGCGAGCATGGCCGAGATCTTGGCCGAATAGGGACTCGCGGCCTGCGCGCGTGCCTGGGCACGGCGCAGCTTCGCCGCGGCCACCATCTCCATGGCCTTGAAGATCTGCTGCATGCTCTTGGTGGCGCGGATGCGCCGACGGAGATCCTTCAGGGACGCCATTTCTTATCCTAGGCCTTGAACTGCGCCTTGAACGCCTTGGCCGCTTCGTGCAGTCGCTTCTCGTCGTCGGGCGAGATGAGCTTGGCGGTCTTGATGTTGTGTCCGAGCTCGGGGTACTGCTTGGCCACGAACGCCAGCCACTCGGTCTCGAACTTGCGGACCGCAGCCACCGGCACGTCGTCCAGGTAGGCATTGGCACCGGCCCACAGCGACAACACCTGCTGCTCGACCGGCATGGGGGCGAACTGGCCCTGCTTGAGCAACTCGACCATGCGCTCGCCGCGCGTGAGCTGCGCCTGCGTCGTCTTGTCGAGGTCCGAACCGAACTGCGCGAACGCCGCGAGCGCGCGGTACTGCGCGAGGTCGAGGCGGAGGCGACCGGCCACCTGACGCATGGCCTTGATCTGCGCGTTACCACCGACTCGCGACACCGAGATGCCGACGTTGATGGCGGGGCGCACGCCAGAGTAGAACAAGTCGCCTTCGAGGAAGATCTGGCCGTCGGTGATCGAGATGACGTTCGTGGGGATGTACGCCGACACGTCGCCGGCCTGCGTCTCGATGAACGGCAGTGCGGTGAGAGAGCCCGAGCCCTTCTCGGCCGACAGCTTGCAGGCGCGCTCGAGCAGGCGCGAGTGCAGGTAGAACACGTCGCCAGGGAACGCTTCGCGGCCCGGCGGGCGGCGCAGCAGCAGCGCCAGCTGGCGGTAGGCGTTGGCGTGCTTCGACAAGTCGTCGTACACGCACAGCACGTGGCCGCCGTTGTACGTGAACTCCTCGCCCATGGCCACGCCGGCGTACGGCGCGATGTACTGCAGCGGCGCGGACTCCGACGCCGAGGCCGTGACGACGATCGTGTACTCCATGGCGCCGTACTTCTCGAGCGTGCCCACGACGTTGGCGACGGTGGATTCCTTCTGACCGATGGCCACGTAGACGCAGATGACGCCCGTGCCCTTCTGGTTCAGGATCGTGTCGATCGCGATCGTGGTCTTGCCCGTCTGGCGGTCGCCGATGATGAGCTCACGCTGGCCGCGGCCAATGGGGATCATGGCGTCGATGGCCTTGATGCCCGTCTGCAGCGGCTCGGTGACCGGCTGGCGGTCGATGACGCCCGGCGCCTTGAACTCGATGTTGCGGAACTTGTCCGCACCGATCGGGCCCTTGCCGTCGACCGGCTGGCCGATGGCGTTGACGACGCGGCCGATCATCGCACGGCCGACGGGCACCGACGCGATACGGCCGGTGCGTTCGACCCGATCGCCTTCCTTGATGTTCTTGTCAGAGCCAAACAGCACGGCGCCGACGTTGTCTTCCTCAAGATTCAATACCATACCCATGATGTCGCCCGGGAACTTGAGCAGCTCGCCGGCCATCGCATCCTCAAGACCCCACACGCGCGCGATGCCGTCGCCCACCGACAGCACGCTGCCGACGCTCTTGGTCTCGAGCTTGGCCTCGTATCGTTCGAGTTCCTGCGCCAGGATGGCGCTGACTTCTTCCGGTCGAAAAGACATGGGTGGTAACCCCGTTCGTTCAGTGTTGGGTGAGTCGGTCGCGTGGCTTCGGCCGCGGAGCGGGCCGGGTTACACGCTCACTTCGTAGAGCTGGTTCGAGAGCGACGACAGCAGCGTCTTCACACTGCGGTCGATGACGCGGTCGCCGATGCGCACATACGCGCCGCCCAGGAGCGTCGCGTCGACCTGCGCTTCGAGCACGATTCTCTTGCCTGTGACCCGTTCGAGTTCGGACACCAGGCGCGTGCGCTCGGCGTCGGAGAGCGCCACGGCGCTCACGACCACCGCCCGCTCCAGGCCCTTCTTGCGCTCGACGATGACCTGGAACTCGTGCGCCACTCCGGTGATCACGTTCAACCGATGCTTGCGCAGCAGCAGGTCGCAGAAAACGCGCACCGAGGGCAGCACTTTGCCCTGCAGCGCGGAGTCCAGAACCTTGCGCCGGTCCGCCGGGCTGACCTGCGGGTTCAGCAGGTACGCCCCGGCCCGCGAGCCCGGCCCGAACAGCTTGGCCAGACCCAGCAGTTCCTCGAGCGTCTGTTCGAGCACGCCGATGAGCGGCTGGCCCGACTTGGCCACCTGCTTCTCGGTGAGGATCAGCAGGGCGCGCGCGTAGCGGCCACCGATCGAGACGTCGTTACTCATGGTGCCGGCTCATTTGATGGCCCCGACCTCGTCGATGAACTGGCCCGCCAGCTTGCGCTGCGCCGGGTCATCCAGCTTGGACTTGAGGATCTTCTCGGCCGTCGCGATGGAGAGGCTGATGACCTGCTCCTTGAGCAGTTCCTTCGCCTTCTCGCGTTCGCGCATGACCTCGTCCTCTGCACGAGCGAGCCGGTCCTGCGCTTCCTTCTGGGCCTGCGCGCGCACTTCTCCGGCGACCTTCTGGCCCTCGGCCACGGCCTCCTGGATCTTCACGCGTGCCTGACCCTCGATGTTGCGCAGTTCCTGCTCGATCTTCGCCTTGAGCACGTCCGCCTCTTTCTGACGGCGTTCGGCCTCGGCGAACTCGGCGGCTATTCTTTGCCGGCGCGCCTCGAGCTGGCTGGTCAGCGGTCCCCAGGCCCACTTGCTCAGGCCCCATAGCAGGACCAGGAAGCCCAGGATCTGGGTGCCGACCATCCGGATGTCGATGAGATTCATGCGTGCTCCCTGAGGGCGCGCCGGCTACGTGTAGAGCGGCAGCGCCCGCCGGTTCAGATCTTGCTGTTCAGGAGGAACATCGTCACGAACGCATAGATCGTGAGGGCTTCGGCGAGAGCAGCGATGATGATCATGGCGAGCTGGATCTTCGCGGTGGCTTCCGGCTGACGGCCGATCGCCTGCATCGCGCCCTGGCCGATCAGACCGAGACCGATACCCGAACCGATGGCGGCAACACCGATGCCGAGGGGAAGACCGAGTGCAAGAGCGGCATGCATATCCATGTGACGACCTCCTGTGTGGGCTTAGTGAGCGTGTTGCGCACCCTCGCCATGGCCGTGGGCATCATGACCGTGCTCGTCGTGATGCTCATGCGGCAGCATGAGGAGGATGTAAATGGAACTGAGAACCGTGAACACCATGGCCTGCAGGAAGCTGCCCAGCAGGGCCAGCGGGAAGAACAGCGCGTGCATCGGGATGCCGAACGGCACGGCCTGAAAAGGCACCATCGCGATGCCCAGCGAAGCGAAGGCCACGAGCAGCATGTCCTCGCCGAAGATGTTGCCGAAGAGTCGGCACGACAGCGAGATCGGCTTGGCGAGCTCACCCAGGATGTGGATGGGCAGCATGAGCGGCGCCAGCAGCCAACCGGTGAGGTCGCGCGGCGAACCCAGCATGTGGTCGATCCAGCCGAGCGGCCCCAGCTCCTTGAAGCCGATGAACTGCACGTACACGAACACCGTGAGGGCCAGGGCCACCGTCACGTTGAGATTGGCCGTCGGCGAGTGCATGAACGGGATGAGTCCGAACAGGTTCATGGCCACGATGTAGATGAACAGCGTGCCCAGGAACGGCACGAAGCGCGGCGCGTGCTTCGCACCCAGGATGCCGGTGATGAAGTCGTTGAGGCCCTCGACCACCATCTCGACGCCGTTCTGCAGGCCCGAGGGCACCATCTGCGGGTTACGGCTCGCGGCGAACGCGACCGCCAGCAGGATGAACCCGACCAGGAACGAGAACACCAGGATCTCGTAGTGCTCGAGGAAGTTGCTCCAAGCCGCGTTCGGGAACGCCTTGTGGAGCACGGCGATGATGTTGGTGAAGCCCTCGCCACCCTTCTCCTCATGCCCGCCACCCTCGGCCGCGTGTTCGCCTTCGGCGGCCGCGCCCTCGGACACCGCGCCCTCGGCGGCGTGCTCACCCGTGGCCGGTGCGGCCTCGGTGGCATGCTCGCTGGCCGGCGCCTCGTTCTGCGCGATGGCAGCGGGGCTCGGCGTGGAAGCCGGAGCGGTGGTGATCGCACCGAGCGCGAACCACGTGACCGTGGCCAGCGCGAGTGCGGCGAACGCAGCGCGGAAGCGATGGTTCACGATCGCGCTCCAGGCGCGCGAGGCGAGCAGCACCTGCGTGACGGCCTTCATCACGATGACGGCCAGCGGCAGCAGGAAGCCCGCGAGCAGCACGACCGGCGACAGCTTGGCGAGCAGCACCCAGCCGGCCGCGAACAGGAACAGCGTGCCGGTGAGCGTGAACCACAGGCGCTTGAGCCCCGCGGGCTGCATCCGATCGTCACCCATGATCGAGACCACGAGCCGCTCGATGAGCTGCAGGTTCAGCAGCGACCACAGCACGCCAGCCGCGAACGTGAGACCACCCACCGGGCTCACGTACGTGATGGCCGCGAGCGCCAACAGGCCGCCCAGCCAGGTGGATGTGTTCCGCACGCGGACGAGGAATTCGAGACCCATGTTCATCGCCGGGCGCGCTGCCCCAATGGAGGGCGGCGGCGGCCTCAGCGCTCCTGTGTTTCGAGATAACGCCTGTAGATCGACCACACCTCTCGCGCGCCGGCGATGAAGCCCAGCAGCAGTCCGGCGAGCGCGAGCCAAGGAGCGGTGTGAAACTTCTGGTCCCCGAAGTTCCCCGCGAAGAATCCGACGAGCGGCGAGATGATGAGCAGGGAGGGGATGGCCACCAGCATCGCAGCGCCTCGCATCGCCGAGTCATCCGGCCGTTTACCATGCGGAGGTGCCATGTGGCGGGCCTCTTGGGAGTGAAAGTTTTCACAAGCACCCGCCAACCGTATTGTTTTCAACGGCTGACGAGAGCGGCGGAAACCTAGACGAACGACCACGCAGGGTCAAGCGTGCGGGGCGTCAACTCGACAGAAGTGCGGGCGGAATGGTGGGTTGAAAGCAAGGGGTGGCTGTTGACCCTGGGTCCGGTGTTCCCGAGCTGATCCGCCGTAACGCGCTGCGAAATATCGCATTGGTGGCATCGGCGCCGGTCACGTTCGCTCGCCCGCGCTCGGCTGCGCCCACAAGCGCTTGCGATCGCATGCGTTACTCCCTCCCGTTTGGCACCGCCACCCGCGACCGACTACGGTGCCGCTCGTGATCGAGATCTCGTGCAGCCAGATCGAAGTGCATGTCTTCCGCCGGCGCGGTAAGCGCTTGGAGATGTTGCTCCTACGGCGTTCGCC